>NZ_JAEVHN010000405.1:0-5707 GCF_016803375.1 Micromonospora sp. 4G55 | reverse complement strand
ACCGGCCCGGACCTCATCGGGATTACCTCGTTCCACACGACCAAGACACGGCCGGGGAGGGTGCCTCCTTTACCCCGAGGGCGGCGGTGTCCCCACGGCTGGCGCTCCTTCACCAGCCGCCGCCTGCCGCGTTCTCAACGGCCAGCCCTTATCCCCAGGTCACACGATCCGTCACCCCAGGGTTTCGAATCACGGGGCATCGTCGAAGGTTCACTTGCGTTCACCCGTCCGGCCTTCCCCTTGCCTGTGGCCCCCGGACGGCACGGGAGCCCTTGGGCTTCTACCCCGAGCTTCGCACCCCGCCGTTACCAGCGACGCACGTCGGAGCGGAGACGGGCCATTGGACACAAGCCCGGAACTACACCATCAGACGAACCTCCTGATCCTCCCTGGTGCGTCCACTTGGATCGTGCGACCGCGAGTCGCACAGGAGCGACACGAGTGTCTCCTATCCTGCACGCGATCGTCACCACCGTCGGCGGGATCCTCGCCGGCCTCGCCCTCGCCGGCGCCCTGCTGTGGCGGCAACATCAGGCCTTGCAGGCCGCCCGCTACGACGCCACTCACGACGACATCACCGGCCTGCCCAACCGGCGGCTGCTGCTCGCCCGTCTGCGCGCCGCCCTCGCCGAAAACACGCCGTGTGGGCTGGTGCTGCTCGACCTCGATGAGTTCAAGGCCGTCAACGACACCCTCGGCCACGACACCGGCAACGTGCTCCTCGCGCATGTGGGGCGTCTGCTCACCAGCCTCGACGCCCCCCGCCGAGATCGCCGCCCGCCTGTCCGGCGACGAATTCGCGGTGCTCGTACGCGGGGATCACGAGGACACCGCCGCGGTCGCGTACGCCGCCTGGCAGGCCATCGGCGCCGCGCCCATCGCCTGGGACTCCGGGCAGATCAGCGTCCGCGCCTCGGTCGGCTACGCGCAGGCCAACCTGCACACGCCGCGGCAACTGCTCGCCGACGCCGACGAAGCGATGTATCGCGCCAAGCGGTCGCAGACCGGCGTCTGCGCACACCAGCCCCTCACCCCACCGTCGGGGCGGCGCAGCCGCGACCGCCACTACCGCTGACCACCCGTTCGACATGTCCGCAGGGATCCCGCAGCCGCCCGCTGCGGGATCCCTTCCATTTCGCTATCCCGATCGCGGGAGATCACGTGCTGTCTTTCACCGCTGTCCACGCGCTGTCCGAATGCCTGCTCACCGTCGTCGCCGACGCCGCCGGCTGGGACACCACACCGACCCTCCTCCTGCTGCACACCCGACGTCCCGACCCCACCGACCCGGCCCGGCGCGACATGCACGCCATCGCGTTCCCCCTGCACCCCGACGACCAGGTCACCGACCCCGCCGAGCTGCCCGCGCTGCTGCGCCGCCTGTCGGACAGCCTGCGCGACGACCCATCAAATCCCTACCGAACGACGCTCGGCACCATCGTCGCGCGCATCCGTCGCACCGACCCCGACGCGCGGCTGCTGGCCTGGGCCACGCTGCACCACGACACCCTGGATGGCGGCGTATGCCGGGCGCGCCGGGTCGACTCGGTCGACACCGACGGCCGGGTCTACCAGCTCACCTGCCCACACGGCGAGGACAAGCCGCAGCTGCGCGTCGACGACGCCCCCGACCCCAAGGATGTTCCCGCCGTGGTGCCGGGGCTGGCGGCTCTGCTGGCTGCCTCCCGCTCGCTCACCGCTGATCCCCTTGCCGAGGTCAAGGCGCCCGCCGGCCGGCAGGACGCCGCCGACGACGAGCCGATTTTCGCCCCTTGGGGGCCCGACGGGGCGTCGCTGCGCTGCCGGGTGTGCGCAGCTGTCGACGAGATATGCCAGGACGAGATGCCGTCCATGGCCGGCTACGGCGAGGACAGCTACGTCCGCTGCACCCGCTGCGGATCCGTCGAGGCCACCGACCCGATCTTCGGCTGGCGCGCCAAGCCCGCCACATGGCCATCGGACTCCGCAACGGGAGCCGACACGATCGCCAACTCGGAGCAGGCCGAGCACGACGGGCAGGCCGTGATGGCCGATGGGATCGGTGCTGACAGACCGCGCGGCGCGGGCAGCGCGTCGGACGATGCGCAGGAACCGTCCGGCCGGCAGGCCGACGCCGCGGACAAGGGATGGGCGATGAGCCGCGGGCACGCCGACACCCGCGGGCCGGCGAAGTCGCCGTGCGGCAGCTGCCCCTACCGCCGCGACGTGCCCTCCGGGGTGTGGGACGCCTCGGAGTACGCGAAGCTGCCCGACTACGACGCGCCGACCGCGCTGCAGCCGCACGGGCTGTTCCTCTGCCACCAGGCCGATGGGCGGGTGTGCGCCGGCTGGGCCGGCTGCCACGACGGCAACGAGCTCCTCGCGTTGCGGCTGGCCGCCCTGCAGGGCATGGACCCGGACGAGATCACCGCTACCCGCACCTACGTCTCGCCTGTTCCGCTTTTCAGTTCGGGGCAGGAAGCGGCCGCCCACGGCATGGCACGCATCGAGGACCCGCCTGTGCAGGCCCGGCGGACGATCCAACGTCTAGCCCCGAAAATCGCCGCACGGGGACTCGACACCACGGTGCAGACGCTTCCCGTGCCCCTCACTCCCGTCGACGGTGACTGCCTCACCTGGGCTCCCGCCACCGCTACCCGGCTGCGGGATCTCGGCCACCCCGCGCGGGTGGTGCAGGTGGCCGGCTGGGCGGACCACCAGGTCATCGCCTTCGTCCACTGGACGGTCCTCGTCGCCGACCCCGACGGGGATCCCGATGGCGGGTCGGTGATCGACGTGACGGCCCGGCAGTTCGATCCGCGCCTGCCCGCACGCTGGGTCCTCAGCTGGCCGGAGTTCCTGGTCGCGCTGGCCCGAGCTGCGGGTGCCGATCGCGTCACCGCCTGGCCGGAGCCACCCGCCTGACCTCACGGCATCCGACTTCTCGCCGATGACGGGCCACACCACCGCGGTGGTGTGGCCCGTCATCGGGCCCGCCCATCAGGGCCGGCTCATACGCGCCGGCCCAGCGCACGCCGATCAGCCGCTGCCACGCCCCGCGCCGCCTTTATGCCCGCTTGTCCTCAAAGGAGTCCGCTGTGAGCATCCACTGCTACGTCGGCACCCCCGACCACGCCAACCCGCACGTGGTGCACGCCCGGTTCGTGCGCCGCGACGGCCAGCCCACCGCCGTCGTGCCCACCCTGGCCCGGATCTGGGCCGGCCGCGCCCGCCGCGACGCCCACGCTCTCGCCGCCGCGGTCCTCGCCTACGACTGGGAGTACCTCGACGACACCATCACCGCCACCGCGTGCACCCTCTCCGGGCAGCACCCGGTGCCCGGCGTCGGCATGCCCGTGGGCGCCCCCGCCGCCTGCGGCGCTGTGGTCGACGCGTCGGAGCCGGTCAGCGTGTTCCCGCTGTGCCGGGCCGGTGACCTCGACACGCCGTGGGTCTACCTGATCGACCCGGCGACCTCGACCGTCACGGTGCACACCGACGACGGCGAAGCCCTCGCCCGCTATCGCCTCGACACCTGCGCCATCCCGCACCCCCTCCCCCCGCTTCCTTCCGGAAACGCACTGGGGCGGTCTGGTCGTGCGCGCGGCGTGTCGACGTCGCCTGCCGGAACGGCCCGGTGAGCGCGCGGGCCCTCGGTGTCATCGGCGCTACGGTCGTCGCCCTGATCGTGCTGTGCGCCGGTGGGATCGGGGCGCTGTTGACCGGCGGTGGCACCGCCGCCGCCGGCTGCTACCGCACGGTCGGCCCCGACGGGGCGCCGCTGCTACCCACCCTGCACCTGACCCCGCCGGCCGGCGGGTTCTCCCCTGTCGGCGGCTGGAGCGGCGAGCAGGTCGCCAGTGCGGCGACGATCGTCGCCGTCGGCGCCGAGGACGGTGTCCCACCCCGGGGTTGGGTCATCGCGCTGGCCACCGCGATGCAGGAATCCGGGCTGCGGAACCTGCCCGGCGGGGACCGCGATTCGGTCGGGCTGTTCCAGCAACGCCCCGTCCCAGGGCTGGGGCAGCCGAGCCGAGCTGCACGACCCGGCCTACGCCGCTGGACGTTTCTACCGGGCGCTGCTCGCCGTCGACGGGTGGCAGGCCATGGCGCTCACGGACGCCGCGCAGGCGGTGCAACGCTCCGCCTTTCCCGGCGCCTACGCGAAGTGGGAAGACGACGCCATCGCCTTGGTCCGCGTCCTGGCCGGCGGCACCGCCGCCGGGCCGGTCGCCGGTGATCTGGAGCAGGCGATGAGCAACCCGCTGTGTCTCCTCGACGGCGGCGACGGCCAGTTCGGTGCCGATCGGGTGCCGCTGCCGGCCGGGTTCGCCCTGCCATCGGGCACGCCGCTGCCGGTGGTGACCGCCGTCGGGTGGGCCATGGCGCAGCTGGGCACTCCCTACCGCTTCGGTGGGGACTGCACCGCCGCGCACTCTGGGATCCCGGCCCGGCAGTGCGACTGCTCGTCGCTGCTGCAGCAGGCCTACCGGGCCGCCGGGATCAGCATCCCCCGCACGACCGCAGAGCAGGTCCACGCCGGAGCCCCGGTCGCCGACTACGGCGAGCTCATGCCCGGGGACCTGCTGTTCATCGCGGGCAGCCGCGGCAGCGTCTCCCGGCCCGGGCACGTCGGCATGTACCTGGGCCAAGGGCTACTGATTCAGGCCCCGCACACCGGCGACGTGGTCAAGGTCAGCCGCCTGTCGGCGTGGCGCGGGCAGCTCGCCGCCGTCCGCCGCGTCGTCGCATGACTGCCTCCGGCCGCACCGGCCGCAGGCTTCCCGCACCTGATGGAGGTTCCTTCATGAGCTGTTGCACCCTGATCGGCGTCACCGCGACCGGCGGCGCCTACGCCGTGCTCTGGCTGCACTGGGGCAGCGAACCCGAGCAGATGATTCCGAAGCTGCGCCGGATCTGGCAGCACACCTTCCACCGGCGCACCGACGCCGCGGTGCAGGCGCTGTTGCGCCACGACTGGGTGAGCATCGACCGGGCGGCTGCTCGCACCGGGCGGCTCGGTGAGCGGCTGGTGCCCGGCGTCGGCTGCGTCAGCGACCTGCAGGACGGCCTGCGCTCCGGTCGCCTCGACGACCCGGTCGATGGCTACCTGGAGTGGATGTACCTGGTGGATTCGGCCACCGACACCGTGATCGTCTACGAGGCGACCTGCCACGGCCGGTGGCTGCTTCATAGCCGGCACCTCCTCGATCCGGATGGTGGCGGGCGGGTGCTGGGCTGCGGCGGGCACACCGACGACGGCCACCAGTGGGCCCCGGCCCAGGTGCACATACCGGCCGGCGGCAGGGGATTGGACGCCGACGTCTGCCAGGCGGCGCACCCCGGTGCCGCGACGGTGCTGCGGTTTTCCGACGTCACCGCACACGGAATCTGCGCGGCCACCGCACCGACGTCCCCGCCGGCTGGTGGGCAGGTGTGGTGGCTGAGGCCTACCGGCGCGGAGTTCGACCTCATGTGGGGCAACGGGGGCGGTGACCGGCCGCACCGGCTGCGCCGCGACGGCGACGGCTGCCTGCTGCTGGACGTGTCCGTGCCCGCCTGGACCTGGCGGCTGCTGCCCGACGTGCGGGACGGGGCAGGCCGATGACCTACCGGCCGGGCGAGCGCGTCGCGCTCGAGCACACCAACGATGCCCGGCTGCGTCCCGGTGACGAAGGCACCGTCCGCCGCCACGACGCCGATCGGGGGATTCTCGACGTCGACTGGG
>NZ_JAEVHN010000404.1:0-5730 GCF_016803375.1 Micromonospora sp. 4G55 | reverse complement strand
GGTGGTCCCAAGCAGTTGAGCGGCGGCGCGCCGGCGGTCGCCCCGGTCAGGGCAGGACGACGTTCTTGCCCCGGGCGTGGCCGCCGCGCAGGTGCCGGATCGCGTCGGCCGCCTCGGCAGCGGCCAGCTCCGGTCGAGGACGGGCCGGAGCCGGCCGGCGTCGACCAGCGCGGTGAGGGCGTCGAGGTTCTCGCTGCTCTCCTTGGCCACCAGGGGAATCAGCCGCTGGCCGACCAGTGGGGAGAGCAGCAGCGCGCGCAGCTGCCGGTCGAAGCCCTGCAGCAGCCTGCCGGTGGCGGCCTCGCCGCCGACGAGGACCAGCGTGCCGGTCGGGGTGAGCGCGCGGCGCAGGTGGGTCAGGGTGCGGTTGCCGGCGGTGTCGACGATGACGTCGTATCGCACGCTCCGGTCGGTGATGTCCTCGCGGGTGTGGTCGATGACGTCGGTCGCGCCGAGGGACGTCACGAGGTCGGGTTTGGTGGGTCCGCAGACGCCGGTGACGTGGGCGCCGGCCGCCGCGGCGAGCTGTACGGCGTACGAGCCGACGCCGCCGCCGGCGCCGATGACGAGGCACCCGCTGGTCGGGGCGGACCGTCGCGGCGTCCCGGACGGCGGTGAGCGCCGTCTGGCCGGAGACCGGGATGGCGGCGGCCTCGGCGAAGGTGAGCGCGGCGGGCTTGCGGGCGAGCTTGTGCTGCGGCGCGAGGGCGTACTCGGCGTAGCTGCCGGCGCCGGTGCCGTAGACCTCGTCGCCGGGGGCGAAGCGGGTGACGTGGCGGCCGACGGCTTCGACGACGCCGGCGAGGTCCATGCCGGGGACGCGGTGGCGGGGGCGGCGCAGCCCGTAGCCGAGGCGGACCGGGTACGGCAGGCCGGTCATCAGGTGCCAGACGCCGGGGTCGACGCCGGCGGCGTGGACCCGGACGAGCACGTCGTCGTCGCCGACCACGGGCGGGTCGATGTCCCGCAGTTCCCACCCGTCGGCGGAGCCGTAGCGGTCCTGGACGATGGCTTTCACGAGCCCTCCTGGGGGTACTGGAACACGTCGGTGACGGGGACGTCGAACACGGCGGCGATCTGGAAGGCCATCTCCAGCGACGGCGAGTAGCGGCCCTGTTCGATGGCGATGACGGTCTGCCGGGTCACGCCGACGCGGCGGGCCAGTTCGGCCTGGGTCAGGTCGCCGTGCGCGGCGCGCAGGGCGCGGATGGAGTTGGTGATCCGGGTCGGTTTCACCACGACTGGAAGCCCCGCCGGTAGGCGACGATCTTGGCAGTGGAGCCGACGACGGCGGAGAGCACGAAGCACAGGTAGATGACGTTGGCGATCCAGAAGTGGTCCCAGCGGGCCAGTGCCATGCCGAGCGCGGCGACCGCGCCGACGACGACGAAGGACTGGCCGATGTGCTCGCCGGTGCGGTGGATCTCCCGGTCGCGCTGGTCGGACTGGTTGGCGCCCTCGGGCGAGACGATCGAGACGACGATGTGGAGGAGGATCGACGCCACGATGGCGCCGCCGATGCTCCAGAGCAGGGCGCCGGCGTACGACACGTCGGGCAGCGGGACGCCGTCGGCGCGGCCGAGAACGATGGCCGCGTACGTGGCGTAGGCGATGACCGCGACCACGGCCAACATCCAGGCGCGTTTTTCCTCGAAGGCCATGGACCCTCCCCGGGGGTGTAAAGAATTTTTGACACCCGAACGGTATGCCCCGGTGGCCAGGCGTGTCAAGAATTCTTTACACGGCGAGGCGGGGCGCGCACGCAGACAAGGCGGGCCCGTGAGGACCCGCCTTGCCTTTGTTGAGCGACTACCAGAGGACTTGAACCCCTAGACCACATCTGCAATCCGCAACCGTGCTAAGTGGCAGTCACCGAAAGCGTAGGGCGGCGCGGAAGCCCACGCAGTCACCCATGTGACAGCTCAGCTCACGTTGCCCGCGTTCCGCGCTCCGCCCTCGACCCGGATCAGGCCGTCCATCGACACGTTGTCGGTCACCGACCAGAGGCGCTTCGCCGGGGCGCCCGACCAGAGCGGGTTGACCATGATGCCGGGGTTGCAGTTCTGCACCAGGTTGTCCCGCACGGCCAGGATCGGCCCCCCGGCCGCGAACGCCCAGATCCCCAGGCCGGTGCCGCCGGAGACGGAGATCCGGTTGTCCGAGACGAAGACGTTGCGCATGCTGCCGATCTTGATGCCGCGGATCGTGCCCTCCCCCCGCCACCAGGCCTTGACCAGGTGGATGTCGTTGCCGGTCACCCGGATCGTCCGGCCCTGGATGGGCGGACCGGGGTGGTACGACACCCCGATGTGGACGCCCTCGGCCACCTGGTCGAAGCGGCAGTCGGAGACCTCCACGTCACCGACGGCCGTGCCGCCGCCGATCACCACCCCGCAGGCCCCGATCGACGCCTCGGCCGCGGCCGCCAGCTCCTTGCGGTACCCGGCGGCGTACCGGTCGCCGAACGCCGGCTCCAGCAGGATCCGGTCGGCGACCGAGCGCAGGTGCTTGGCCGCCGCCGACGGCGTCTGCACCGGGCGCGACGGCGGCGACGCCGCCAGCGCCGCCTCCCAGGCGCCCTGGGCCAGGGCGGAGTCGAAGCGCAGGCTGGCCCCGGGCGCCGGCAGGGCGACGTCCCGCCGGTCCCGGGCGATGTCGTCGGCCCGGCGCACGTTGACGCCCTCGCCGACCAGGTAGTCCCGCAGCGCCTTGCGACCCTCGTCGGTGTCGAAGATCCGCCCGGCGGCGTCGCCGAGGCGGCCCTTGAGCGAGGTGAGCTGCCGCTTGTAGCTGGGCAGCCGGCCCGGGTCCGCGGCGGCCAGGTCCGCCAGCCGGTGCAGGTACGCCCCGGCGCTCTGGTCCGAGCGCAGGTCCTCCGGCGTCGGTGGGTGCAGGGCGGCCAGGGTCTTCCACTCGCTCTCCGGCACCGTCGAGTTCATCCGCACGCCCCACTGCCCGACCCGGACCACGGTGTTGAAGTCGCCGCGTTCCAGCCGGTCCGCCCGGTCCAGCGCCAGCCGGCCGACCAGCTGGGTGGCCAGCTCGCCGCGGAACTTCTCGTCCTTGACCAGCTCCTGGAGGGTCAGCGAGAGCGGTCGGGGCGGGGTGCTGAACCGGCAGCGGGTGACGATGGCGTGCTCCGGATTGACCAGGAGCACCCCCTGCTGGCCGTGGCCGATCAGGAAGTCCGAGTCGAGCACCCGGACCCGGCCGGGCGGGGTGCCCTGGTCGTTGCGCACGGTCAGGCAGGTGCTGCGGGGCGCGGCGCCCGCCACCCCGGCCAGCCGGACGTGCTCGACGGTCACCTCCTTGCAGTTGATCGCGCTGATCGGACCGAGCCGCCCCGAGCTGTCGGCCGGCCCCGGGGTCTCCACGGACAGGTGCGACACGGACACCGAGCCGCAGTTGGCGAAGAGCAGCGCGTACTCGTGGCCCTGCACCTGGATCCGGCTCGCGGGGCCGCTGCCGAGCAGTCGGATGTTCGTCCGGTTGCTGAAGGTCACCGGCGTGTTGCTGGTGTAGAGCCCGGGCGCGAAGCAGATCAGCACGTCCCCGGCGGGCAGCGTGTTCAACGCCTGCACCCAGTCGATGCCCGGCCGCAGCGTCACCGTCGCCCAGCCGCCCGTGCTGGCCGCGGCGAGCTGGTTGATGGCGGCCTGCACGGTGGTCGCCCCGGCCAGCGACGGCCGCCCGGTCGGGTCGTACGACACCCGGTCGGCGCGGGAGAGGCTTGCGGTGAAGGTGAGCGGCAGGTGGGCCGGCTGCATCGCCTCGTCGAGGAGCTGGGCGGTGACCTCCTGGGTGGCGGTGCCCGAGTCGAGCTGCCAGGCGCAGCGGGCCCGGCCGTCCGTACCGGTCTCCACGGTGACCGTGCTCGCGGTGGTCGCGCCGGCGGTCAGCTTCCCCTGGCCGATGGTGACGGTGAAGCGCACCCGGGCCTTGGCGACCGGCTGGCCGCCCGTGGAGACGCCCGCCACCAGGTCGTGGCCGAGCGGCACCAGCGTCGCCGGACTGTTCGGCACCGGCACGGCCTCCTGGCCGTCCCCGCCGAGCAGGCTCAGGGTCAGTTGACCGGTGAGCGGGGCGAAGACCGGGCGGCAGTCGCGCAGCACGCTCCACTGGCTGCCGTCGTACCCGAGGACGCCCAGCCGGCCGTGGGCCCGGCGCGGGCCGTGCGGGGGTCTGCGGCACGGGCGTCGTGCCGGTCCTCGGCCACTCCACGTCGTGCACCGCCGAGCGGGCGGGAAAGGACCACCAGTCCCCCGTCCGGTAGCTGCCCGCCGCACCGAACCGGATCTTGATACCGAGTTCCAGGTCCAGCTCGGCGCCGCCGGCGGGGACGGTGCCCCGGCCGTCCCAGCGGCGCACCCGGGGCCGCCGGGGGAAGTCGGCCCGGTTCAGGCTGCCGGTGGCGGTGGCCGGGCGGATCACGATCCGATCGCCCTCCACCCGGTCGACCTGCACCAGCGTGCCCGGCGTCGCGTTCTGCTCGCGGGTGTCGTCGGTGAGCTCCACCCAGGACCCGTTGGCGAAGCCCGCGCTGCCGTCGCGGCCGGGCACCTTCACCGTGAGCACGTCGACGTCGATGCTCTCCCAGGTCGCCACCGTGGAGCCGTTGTCCCGCGACCACACGTAGGTCGCCGCGCCGGGAGCGCCGCCGGCGAGGATCTCCACCCGGTAGCACTGGTTGTCCAGCCCGGTGTACGGGGAACCGGTCGGGATGACGCAGTCGCCGCCCGGAGCGCCGGTGGGATCGGCGCGGACCGCGAGGGTGCCGGTCGAGGCGGCGGTCAGCTCCGCCCAGCCGGGCGGGGTGTCGGCGCACCCCACCGGGGTGCTCGGCGGGCCGGCCTGCACCAGCCGGACCTGCCAGACGGTGCGCAGCCGGGTGGCGGTGTCCGGGCCGCCCAGGGCCACCTCGCGCAGGCCGGCGTCCTCGATGGCGGTGACGTGCTGCGACCAGGCCTGGAGCCAGGCCACGTAGACCCCGGCGGGGACGGCGCGCCGGCGGCCAGCCAGGTGCCGTCGAGCTTGCGCACGAACGGACCGGCGGCCGGCAGGTCGGGCTGGGCGAAGACGGAGACCTGCGCGTCGTTCTCGCAGAGCACCCCGTCCAGGTAGTAGCGGCCGGCCGACAGCTTCAGGTCGCCGCCGCCCCCGGTGAGCGCGAACGCCCCGTTGGTCAGCGGTGCCCCAGCCGGGCCGACCAGGTCGGTCAGCGCGGTCGCCCGCAGGTGCGCCTGGATGTCCTGCTGCTCGTTCCAGTCCGCGTCCAGGTCCACCCGGCCCTGCTGTTTGCGCACGCTCGTCGCGTGCGCCGCTGGTCGAACGTCGAGCGGCTGATGTCGCCCTTCATGGTGTGGTTCCTCCGGTCGGCAGCACGGGCAAGGGAGATGCCACCCGCCCCAGCGGCAGGTACTCCCGCAGGGCGAGGGCCAGGTTGTTGAGGCGTTGCGGGGTGAGCGCGCGTCGGAACGCGCCCATCTCGGCACCGGACTCCGCGCCGGTACGCAGCTCGGCGGCGGCGGTCTCGGCGAGTCGGCCGTACGTCGCGTCGCCGTACCGGGTGCTGGCGAAGGCCGGCCCCACCCGGGTGGCGACGTCCGGGTCGCCGGGATGGGCCTGCACGGCCAGGTCCGGCTGGCAGCGGTACCGGCGCGGGGTCACCGAGCCGGGCCGCAGGTAGCTGAACCGCACGTACCCCTGCTGTCGGCGGGCCCACCGTGACCA
>NZ_JAEVHN010000403.1:0-5731 GCF_016803375.1 Micromonospora sp. 4G55 | reverse complement strand
GCCGCGCTCTCCGCGCTGGCCGACGCGACCCTGGCGGCGGCGTACGAGATCGCCGTCGACGAGCTGCCCGCGGGCACGCCCCGGCCCCGGCTGGCGGTGGTGGCGATGGGCAAGTGCGGCGGCGACGAGCTGAACTACGTCTCCGACGTCGACGTCATCTTCGTGGCCGCCGACGAGGAGGACCTGGGCGTCGCCACCACGGTCGCCGCCCGGCTGATCAATGTCTGCGGGCTGGTCGCCTGGCCGGTGGACGCCGCGCTGCGCCCGGAGGGCAACCGGGGACCGCTGGTGCGCACCCTCGCCAGTCATCTCGCCTACTACCAGCGTTGGGCCCGGACCTGGGAGTTCCAGGCCCTGCTCAAGGCCCGGCCGGCCGCCGGCGACCTGGCCCTCGCGCGGGAGTGGATCGAGGCGCTCGCCCCGCTGGTCTGGACCGCCGCCGAGCGGCCCGAGGCGGTCTCCGACGTCCGGTCCATGCGCCGCAGGATCATCGACAACGTCCCGCCGAAGGAGCTGGAACGCGAGATCAAGCGCGGGCCGGGCGGGCTGCGCGACATCGAGTTCGCCGTCCAGCTGCTGCAACTGGTGCACGGCCGCGGCGACGAGTCGTTGCGGGCGCCCGGCACCATCCCGGCGCTGCGCGCGCTCGTCAACGGCGGCTACGTCGGCCGCGCCGACGGCGAGGCGCTGCTGCGCGGGTACCGCTTCCTGCGCGCCGTCGAGCACCGGCTCCAGCTCCAGGGCCTGCGCCGGACCCACACCGTGCCGACCGATCCGGCCGCGCTGCGCTGGCTCGCCGCCGCGCTCGGCTGCACCGCCACGCCGGGCCGCAGCGCCGTGGAGAGCTTCCGCGCCGAGTGGGTCGCCCACGCCACCGAGGTACGCCGGCTGCACGCCAAGCTGCTCTACCGGCCGCTGCTGGAATCGGTGGCCCGGGTACCCGCCGACGGGCTGCGGCTCACCCCGGAGGCGGCCCGGCACCGGCTGGAGATCCTCGGCTTCGCCGACCCCGCCGGGGCGCTGCGCCACCTCCAGGCCCTCACCGGCGGGGTCAGCCGCACCGCCGCCATCCAGCGCACCCTGCTGCCGGTGCTGCTCAGCGAGTTCGCCGACGCCCCCGAGCCGGACCGGGGCCTGCTCAACTACCGGCAGGTCTCCGACAAGCTCGGCAGCACCCCCTGGTACCTGCGGCTGCTGCGCGACTCCGGCCCGGTCGCCCGCCGGCTGGCCCGGGTGCTCTCCTCCTCCCGGTACGCCGCCGACCTGCTGGCCCGGGAGCCCGAGGCGCTGCGCCTGCTGGCGGAGGAGAACGAGCTGGCCCCGCGTACCCGGGAGGTGCTCTGCGACGGCTTCGCCGCCGCCGCGGGCCGGTACCCCGACCCGGAACAGGCGATCCGCGCGGTACGCGCGCTGCGCCGGCGGGAGCTGGTCCGGACTCGCCTGCGCCGACCTGCTGAGCCGGGCCGGCGGGCTCGCCCCGCGCCCGGAGCGGGGCTCGGAGGCGGCCGCGCCCCTGGCCGACGTCACCGGGGTCGGCACCGCGCTCTCCGACGTCACCGACGCCACGCTCACCGCCGCGCTGCGCACCGCGCGGGCCGCCAAGCCGGGGCCTCCCGGACTGCGGTTCGCCGTGATCGGCATGGGCCGCTCGGCGGGTACGAGTCGAACTACCTCTCCGACGCCGACGTGCTCTTCGTCTACGACTCGCCGGTCGGGGCGGACGAGCGGGCGGCCAGCGCCGCCGCCCACGGCATCGCCGAGGAGCTGCGCCGGTTGCTCGGCGTGCCCGCCCCCCGACCCGCCGCTCGGCGTCGACGCCGACCTGCGCCCCGAGGGCCGGCAGGGCCCGCTGGTCCGCAGCCTCGCCGCCTACGCGCAGTACTACGCCCGCTGGTCGAAGGTGTGGGAGGCGCAGGCGCTGCTGCGCGCCCGGTTCATCTGCGGTGACGCCGACCTGGGCGCCGAGTTCGAGGCAATGATCGACCCGGTCCGCTGGCCGGCCGACGGCCTGAGCCGCGAGCAGGTGGTGGAGATCCGCCGGATCAAGGCCCGGGTGGAGCACGAGCGGCTGCCCCGGGGCGCCGACCCGGCCACCCACACCAAGCTGGGGCGGGGTGGCCTGGCCGACGTCGAGTGGGCGGTGCAGCTGCTCCAGCTCCGGCACGCCGGGGCGTACCCGCATCTGCGGGGCACCCGGACCCTCGACGCGCTGGCGGCGGCCCGGGACGCGGCCTGGTCGACCCGGCGGACGCCGCCGGGATGGCCGCCGGCTGGACGCTCGCCGCGCAGGTACGCAACGCGCTCATGCTGGTCCGTGGCCGCGCCGGCGACCAGTTGCCCCGGCACGGCGTGGAGCTGGCCGGGGTCGTCCGGCTGCTCGGCCGCGACGACCCGGGCGAGTTCCTCGACGAGTACCTGCGCACCGCCCGGCGGTCCCGGGCCGCCATGGAACGCGTGCTGGAGGCCTGAGCGCCGTCAGCGGCGGCGGACCAGCACCAGGTGGTCGACCAGGGTCGCCGGCTGCCCCTCCGGGTCGGTGACCGCACGCCGGGGGGCGTCCAACCGCTCGGTCCACCATCCGTCCGGGTCCAGGTCGAGTTCCGCCAGCGTCTCCTCCGGGGTGGGGAAGCGCACGTCCGGGTGGGCCAGTCGGGACCACGGCGGGACCTCGCCGTGCTCGACGATCAGCAGCCGGCCCCCCGGGCGCCACCGCCCGCGCCGCAGCCCGGAGCACCTCCGCCCGGGGGAACTCCAGCGGCGACTGGAGGAACTGCGCGGAGACCAGGTCGAACACCCCCTCCGGGAAGGTGCGGGTCAGGTCGTGCCGCTGGAAGTCGATCCGGTCCGCCACCCCGGCCTCGGCCGCCTCGGCCGCCGCCCGGTCCAGGGCGGTGGTGGAGACGTCCACCGCGGTCACCCGCCAGCCCCGGCCGGCCAGCCAGATCGCATCGGCGCCCTCGCCGCAGCCGAGGTCCAGCGCGGTGCCCGCCGGCAGCGGGTCGACGACATCGACCAGGTGCGGGTTGGCCCGCCCGCTCCAGATCCGCTCCCGCCGCTGGTAGAGCTCGTCCCAGTGCCGCGCCGTCTCGGCGTCCACGCCGTCCGCGCCGGTTTTCGTTTCGGTGGCGGCGCCGGTCCCGGCGCGCAGCGCGGTGACCGCGCGGTCGGTCTCCTCGGCGATCAGGTCGGCGTTGAGCGCCGCGCCGGCCTTCATCCCCGCCGCCGCTGCGGCGATCACGGTGGCCTGCGGGTCGGTCACGTTGCCGGCCACCCAGACCCCCGGCACCGCGGTCGCCCCGCTGGCGTCGGCGGCGACGTGGTCGCCGAAGACGTGCCCGCCGACGACGAACTCGCTGGTCGTCAGCCCGAGCCCGGCCAGCAGGTCGGCCCGCGCGGCGAACCGGGGCCCGACCACCAGCGCCTGCCGGGTGACGAGGTCCCCGGAGCGCAGCCGCACGCCGGTGAGCCGGTCGTCGGTCACCTCCAGCCCCGTGACCTCGCCCTCGACCACCCGTACGCCCCGGGCGGCGAGCTGCTCGGCCTGCTCCGGAGCCAGCGGCGGTCCGGTGTGCGTGAACACCACCACATCGTCGGTGAGCTGGCGGAACAGCAGCGCCTGATGGGTGGTCATCGGCCCGGTGGCGAGCACGCCCACGGCCTGGTCCCGCACCTCCCAGCCGTGGCAGTACGGGCAGTGCAGCACGTCCCGGCCCCAGCGTTCGGCCAGCCCCGGGATCGCGGGCAGCTCGTCGACCAGCCCCGTGGTGACCAGCAGCCGCCGCGCCCGCACCAGCTCTCCGCCGGCCAGCTCCACCTCGAACCGGGTCCGCTCGTGCCCCTCGGCCCGGTGCACCTTGGTGACCGTGCCGTCGACGACCTCGACGCCGTACCCGGCGACCTCGGCCCGGCCCGTCGCGTACAGGTCGGCGGGGGCGACGCCCTCGCTGGTGAGGTAGTTGTGCACTCCGCCGGCGGGGGCATTGCGCGGCGCCCCGCCGTCGATCACCAGCACCGACCGGCGGGACCGGCCCAGGGTGAGCGCGCCGCTGAGCCCCGCCGCGCCGCCGCCGACCACCACCACGTCGTAGATCCGGTGCTCGTGCATCCTCGTTCCCCCTTCCGGCGGGTCCGTCCCGCCGACGCTCCGGATCGTGCACGCCGCTTCCCGGGACGACAAGTATCGTTGCCGAGATGGCAAACGAACCGATGGCAGACGACACCGCGGCCCCGGACGAGGTGCTGACGGCGGTCGGGCCGCGCCTGCGGGCCCTGCGCCAGCAGCGCGCCGTGACGTTGGCCCAGCTCTCCGCCGCCACCGGCATCTCGGTGAGCACCCTGTCCCGGCTGGAGTCCGGTGGCCGCCGGCCCACCCTGGAGCTGCTGCTCCCGCTGGCCCGGTTCCACCGGGTGCCGCTCGACGACCTGGTCGGCGCGCCGGAGACCGGGGACCCCCGGGTCCGGCTCCGGTCGGTGGTCCGCAACGGGGTCACCATCGTGCCGCTGACCCGCCGTCCCGGCGGGGTGCAGGCCTACAAGATGATCTACCCGCCCGGCGGGCGGCCGGGGGAGCCCGAGCAGCAGGTGCACGAGGGGTACGAGTGGCTCTACGTGCTCTCCGGGCGGTGCCGGCTGCTGCTCGGCAGCCACGAGCTGACCCTGGAGGCGGGGGAGGTCGCCGAGTTCGACACCCGTACGCCGCACTGGTTCGGCAACCCGTACGACAGCCCGCTGGAGATCCTCAGCCTCTTCGGGCCGCAGGGAGAGCGGCTGCACGTCCGCGCCCGCCCCTCCCCGGTACGCCGCGACCCGAGCTGACCTGGGCCGGTTCGGCCCGTCCTGCTGGGGTCGGTGGTGGAGTCCTTTCGAGCTGATGACGTAGATGGATTACCGCCGCCGTGTGCGGGCATCCGCCGCCGGACGGATCCGCTGCCACCACCGTGAATCGTTTACGACATCAGACCGAAAGGGCGTGCAGGAGACACCCGGCACCGGCCGGCGGTCCCTAGCGCGGAAGGCGTGGAGAAGGCAGCCAGCGGCGGCCGGCGGTGGGTCACCCGCGCAGGGTGTAGGTGCCGGCGCGCGGCACGGTGACCGTCGTCCAGTCCCCGTCCGCGGCGACGGTGGCGCCGCCGGAGGCGGTCAGCCAGCGGGTGTGCCACACCCGGACCGGCACCGTGCCGGCGGCGGACGTGCGGAACGTCAGCGAGGTTCCGTCCTGCCCGACGAACTCGCCGGGAGCCCCCACGATCGGCGTCGGGTCGGCCACCGCGTAGAGCCGCCACCGCCCGTCCGACCAGACCTCCGTCAGGTACGGCAGGCCGGCGGAGACCAGCTCGGCCTCGGCCCGGCCGACCCAGGACAGCGGTGCGTCGGGTACCGCCACGTACTGCACGGCGAACTCGTCGAGCCAGGCCCGGTAGGTCTCGGCGGTCAGCGGCACGCCGGTGCCGGCGGCCCCGGGCACGGTGGTGAAGAAGAGCGGGTTGCGGGCGACGTCCGCCTGCCGCAGCCAGCCCCGGGCCAGCGGCACCTCGCCGAGCCGGGCGGCCTCCCAGTAGTTGCGGGTCGGCGGGACCTCCACCCGGCCGGTGAGCCCGCGCCGGGCCAGCTCGGCCCGCAGCGGCGCGAAGAACGACCGGGCGGCGGTCGGGTCGTCAACGCTGCGCAGGTCGGCCGGGACCACCGGCGGCTGCCACGCGCAGACCGCGGCCAGCAGCACGGCGAGCGCCAC
>NZ_JAEVHN010000402.1:0-5743 GCF_016803375.1 Micromonospora sp. 4G55 | reverse complement strand
TGCCGAGCGGGCCGGTGCGGGCTGCCGGGTGGCGGGACGGGATGCCGGGTGCCGGGTGCCGAGTGCCGAGTGAGTCGTTTACGTCATCAGCTCGAAAGGGCACCCACACCGTCAATGCTCCCGGCCGCGCCCGCCCACGCCCGGCTGCCTTGAGGGCCTCGGGCAGCACCCGAACAGAGGACGAGCACACCCCGAGCGGCACCGGCCGGAACACCGCCGGTCGACGCGGCAGAGGTCACGACGGAACCGGCTCAGGCGGCACGGACGCGCGGGCCGCACCCCAAGAGGCGCGGGCCCGCGCCGGCGGAACAGGGCGGGACGGTCAGGCGCCGGTGGGCAGCTCCGCCATCACCCAGATCGGCTGCCAGTCGGCCATCTCGTGGTAGCGGCGCAGCTCGGACAGGCCGGCCACCGACCCGCTCCAGGCCGCGTACGGCGGGTTGCCCTCGTCGAAGCCGCTCTGCACGAAGGTCAGCTTGGTCTTCCCGTCGGACTCGGCCAGCTCCCAGGTGCTGATGCCGGTCGGTCCCCAGTCGACGGACATCCGGTGGCCGGGCTCCAGGTCGACGACCTTGGCCGCGTACCCGGCCTCGAAGCCGCCCATGGCGTACCGGCCGCCGACCCAGGGCTCGATGCCGATCGGGTAGCCGAACCAGGCGCTGGCCTGGGCGGAGTCGGTCAGCGACTGCCAGACCCGCTCGACCGGCGCGCCGATCAGCAGCTCGCCGCGCAGGTCGGCGGAGGTGAAGTCGGTCTTCGGCAGCAGCGGGCGCCCCTCCAGGTGCGCGGCGAGGTTGGCGATCGACAGGCTCCACCAGGTCTGGAGCACGCCCCGGATGCTGCCGCCGTTCAGCGCCTCGGCGAAGCTGAAGTGGCTCTGGGTCAGGGTCAGCAGGGTGCTGCCCGGCCCTTCGGGCGTCAGGGCTATCTCGCTGGTGGTCGCCACCCCGTCGAGCAGCCAGGCGAAGCGCAGCGTGTCCTCGTCGGCGTGCAGCAGGCGCTGGTGCGGCGCGTCGCCCTCGGGCGTGAAGCGGCCCCAGAACTCGTACCGTCGGGGCAGCTCCACCTCGGCGTGCTCGGCGAACCAGACGCGCAGCTCGGCCGGGTCGGTCAGGGCGCGCCGGACGGCCTCGACCGGCGCGGCGAGACGGGCACCCAGCTTCAACAGATCACTCACGGTCGTCCCCCTTGGGGTAACAGGCCACGGCGAGCTTGAAGGCGTCTCCCTCGGCGCCGCCGTAGCGGGTGAACAGGTCCCGCAGCGTGGACTGCAGGTCGTGCAGGAACTCCTGTCGGCGCTCGGCCGGCACCCGGATCTCGCCGGACACCCCGATGGAGGGCAGCTCCGGCGCGGACCGGTCGAGGGCGGCGACGTCCGCCTGGACCTCCTCCATCAGGTCGAGCAGGTAGCCCAGGCTGAGCTCGTCCCGGGCCCGGCGCACCCCGCCGACCCGCCCCACCAGTCGGGGCGAGAGCCAGTACGACCGGGCGGCGGCCTGGTAGATGCCCTCGCTGATGCCGCGCACCTTTCGGCTCGACACCTGCTCGACCAGCCCGGCCGCCACCAGCTGCTTGACGTGGTAGTAGACGCGCTGTGGCGTCTGCTCCAGCCGGGTGGCGACCTCGGTGCAGGTGCGGGGCTCGGCCAACTGCCGCAGCACCTCGACGCGCTGCGGCTTGAGCAGGACCTCGGCCTGCTCGATCTGCTCCAGGTACATGACGTCTCTCATCGCACAAATGAGCTTGTACGTAAAAACTTTCTTTGTCAATAGGGTCGAGGAAAGCCGCGCCGACCCGGCGCGGCTCCTCGGGCGGTTCCGCGGTCAGGGCGTCCAGTCGGGGCGCAGCGGGTACGACGTCTGCCCGGCCGGCCCGTTGCGGGTGGCCAGCACCTGGTGCAGCTGGATGCCGTTGGTCTCGAAGGCCAACCGGGACCCGGCCATGTAGAGGCCCCACACCCGCGCGGTGCCCTGCCCCACCTCGGAGACGCAGAAGTCCCAGTTCTCGACGAGGTTGCGGCACCAGGCGGCCAGGGTCAGCGCGTAGTGCTGCCGCAGGTTCTCCTCGTGGTGCACCTCCAGCCCCACGTCGTGGATCTCACTGATCAGCCGGCCCGGCCCGGCCAGCTCGCCGTCCGGGAAGACGTACCGGTCGATGAAGGCGCCGGAGCGGTGCGGGGCCCGGTTGTCGGCCCGGGTGATGCAGTGGTTGAGCAGCCGGCCGTCCGGCCGCAGCCGGTCGCGCAGCGCCCCGAAGTACGCCGGGTAGTTGCGCACCCCGATGTGCTCGGTCAGCCCGATCGAGGAGACCACGTCGAACTGCTGGCGCGGGGCGTCCCGGTAGTCCAGGTGGCGCACCTCGGCCAGCTCGGTCAGCCCCTCCCGCTCGATCGCCGCCTGCGCCCACCGCGCCTGCTCCCGGGACAGCGTGACGCCGAGCGCCTTCACGCCGTACTCCCGGGCGGCGTGCCGGACCATGCCGCCCCAGCCGCAGCCCACGTCGAGCAGTCGCATCCCCGGCTTGAGCGCCAGCTTGCCGGCGACCAGGTCGTACTTGGCCGCCTGGGCCTGCTCCAGCGTGTCGCCCGGGCTGTGGAACACCGCGCAGGTGTACGTCATGGACGGGCCGAGCACCTTCTCGTAGAAGGCGTTCGAGACGTCGTAGTGGTGCGAGATGGCGGTGCTGTCCCGCAGGCGGGAGTGGCGCAGCCCGTTCATCACCCGCCGCCAGCGCGGCTGCGCCTCCTGTGGCGGGGGCGGCGGGGGCAGCAGCCGCTCCCAGCCGAGCCCGCGCACCAGCGCCAGCCCCTCGGCCAGCGACGGGGTACGCACCCGCAGCTCGTCCTTGAGCACCCGCAACGCCTCGTACGGGTCGCCGGGGTGCACGCCGTGCAACTGGAGGTCGCCGCTGACGTACGCCCGCGCCATGCCCAGGTCACCGGGGGCGGTGAGCAGGTACGTCAGACCACGCTCGGAGCAGATGGACAGGGTGATCCCGCTGTCGGCCGGGCCGATCGCGCTGCCGTCGTACCCGGTGATCCGCACCGGCAGCTCGCCGGTGGTCAGCGCCCGGACGACGTCGGCGACGGTCGGGGCGGCGCGCCGGCCCCCGGCCGGCGGTGGTGTGGCGGGGGAACTGCTCGCCCCCTGTTCTCGGTCGGTCAGGCTCATTTTCGTGCAACCGCCTTCTCGTAGAGTCCGGTGAGCCGGTGATCCGGGTCGTAGCGGTCCTTCACGGCACGCCAGGTCTCCCCGCCGTAGAGCCGGTCGAAGGCCGCTCGGTCGAAGTACGCGTCCGAGTAGAGGGACTTGTGACCACCCATGTCGGACACCGCCCGCTCGATCGAGCGGTTCACGTCGCCGTCGGCCGCTCCCTCGGCGATCGGCACACTTCCCCAGAAACCGATGTTGACGTAGGTCTGCCCCGGCCGGAGCGGATACAGCGGCCAGGACCGCGCCGAGCCCGGCCCGGCCGGCTCGCGCAACCGCAGCGGGCAGAGCCAGACCGGGTTCATGCCCACGTTGGCGGCGAACCAGCGGAGGAACTCGGCGGTGGCCTCCAGCGGGATCTCGACGTCCTGCACCACCCGCTCGCGGGCCGGGCGCCCGCGCCAGCGGTCGACCCGCGCGGCGACCTGATGCCGGTGTTCCAGCCGGACCAGCCGGTGGTAGAAGTCGCTGCGCCGCCACCGGGCCGGCCAGACCCGCCGGACGACCGGATGCTGCACCCCGAACGCCGCCGAGCACCAGAACCAGTCGGTGTCCCAGCGCCAGAGGTAGTCGTGGGTGGTCAGCGCGTCGCGGGTGCGCCGGCGCAGCGACCGGTAGTAGATCTCCTGGCCGGTGTAGTCGCTGAGCTGCGGCGCGTCGTCGGTGAAGGTGCCCAGGGTCAGGTACGCCTCGCCGGGGCTGAACATCACCCCGTCCATCGCGTCGACGGGCTGCCCCTCCCACTCGCCCTTGACGATCACGTCGCCGATCGCCTCGGTCAGCTCCTCCAGCCGGCTGAAGCGCACGTTGCGCAGCGCCACGGCGTGGCGTACGGGCTGGAGCTCGATGCGCAGCCGGGTGGCGTAGCCGAGGCTGCCCAGCGAGTTGGGGAAGGCGGCGAAGAGGTCGGCGTGTTCGCCCTCCGGGCGGGCGGTGAGGATCTCGCCCGCGCCGGTGAGCACGTCCATCTCGGTCACCGACTCGTGCGGCAGGCCGTTGCGGAACGAGGTGGACTCGATGCCCAGCCCGGTGACCGCGCCGCCCAGGGTGATCGTGCGCAACTGCGGCACGACCAGCGGCATCAGTCCGTGCGGGAGGGTGGCGTCGACCAGGTCCTCGTACGTGCACATGCCCTGCACGTCGGCGGTACGGGCCCGGGGGTCGACCGACAGCACGCCGTCCAGCCCGGACACGTCCAGGCCGGGTGAGCGGGTGGCCGCCCGAGGGCGGAACAGATTCGAGGTGCGTTTGGCGAGGCGGACGGGTTCCCCGAGGGGCACCGCGGCGTACGACCGCCGCAAGGTGTCCACCGCCAGGTCATGATCACGCAGCGCGCGCATGAGATCACCTTACGCGCCGAACGGCCCGCGCGTGGGATGTCCACGGTGGCCTTTTCGCCACCACTATCGGACGGTCGCGTTACCGTGGCGGACGTGCCGTCGCCCGCCCTCGCCGCCCTGGACGCCGTCGGTCTGCCGTACCGGGTGATCCGGCACGGGCCGGTACGCAGCCTCGCCGAGGCCGCCGCCGCCCGCGGCGTCGCGGTGCCGGACGTGGTCAAGACGATCGTGGTCCGCCGCGGCCCGGACGACCACCTCTTCGTGCTCACCCCGGGCGACCGGGTGATCTCCTGGCCCAGGCTGCGCGCGCTGCTCGGCGTCAACCGGCTCTCGATGCCCGACGCGGCGGCGGCCCGCGACGCCACCGGCTACGAACGCGGCACCATCACCCCGTTCGGCGCGACCACCGCCTGGCCGGTCGTCGCCGACGAGCGGCTGCGCGGCCGGGAGATCACCCTCGGCGCGGGCGAGCACGGCGTCGCCGTCGCGCTGGACGCCGACGCGGCGATCACCACACTCGGGGCGACGGTCGCCGACGTGACCGACCCGGAGTCCACCCGCTGACCCGCCGCAGACCGGTGGTCGGTCCGGCGCGGACGGCATAGCGTGGAGCCATGCCGAAAGCCGTCTGGAACGACCTGGTGATCGCCGAGAGCGACGACACCGTCCTGGTGGAGGGCAACCACTACTTCCCCCGCGCCGCCCTGCGCGACGACCTGATCCGGGAGTCCGCGACCCACACGTTCTGCCCGTGGAAGGGCACCGCCTCCTACTACAGCCTCGAGCACGACGGCCGGACCAGCGCCGACGCCGTCTGGTACTACCCGGACCCGAAGCCCGACGCCGAGATGGTGCGCGACCGGGTGGCGTTCTGGAAGGACGTCGCGGTCGTCGACTGAGTCACCGCGGGCCGGGCCGGGTGGCCATCGACCGGTCTGGTGGGTCAGGATTCCCCCATGTCCGTCCCCGACGAACACCACGACCCGGCCGGCACCGTCTACGGCGCCCGCCGGGCCGCCCGACCCGGGCTGCCCCGGGACCCGCTGATGCGGTTCGCGCTGGCCGCCGGGCTGGTCGGCGTACTGGTGGGGGTCTTCTTCGCCACCGGCGTGCTCGGCGGCGGCGACCAGCCGGTGGTGCCGGCGTCCGCCGCCTCCGCGCCCCCGGCGGAGCCGCCGTCGCCGGAGGTCACCG
>NZ_JAEVHN010000401.1:0-5751 GCF_016803375.1 Micromonospora sp. 4G55 | reverse complement strand
GTGGCCCGCCGCGGCGCCGGCCTGGCGCTGCGCCCCCGGGACATCACGCCGAGACGCTGACCCACCTGGTGACCGACGCCGACCTGCGGACCGCGGCCGGGCAGGTCCGCCGGGAGATCGCCGCGATGCCGGCGCCGGCGGAGCTGGTGCCCCGGCTGGTCTCGCTGGTCTGACGCCGTCGCAGCGGTGCGTTACCGCCCGAGGCGGTGCGGGGCGGTTCAGCCGAGCGCGACCGCCAACAGGTCGGTGACGACGGCGGGGTCGGTTGCCTCGCAGTTGGTCAGCACCACGACTCGGAGGTTCGTGTCGGGGAGGCAGGCGTCGAAGGCGCGGAATCCCGCGTTCTCCCCGGAGTGGTGGAACCAGGTCCGGCCCGCCCACGCACCGAGGAACCAGCCGTATCCGTATCCGCTCGCGTCCTCACGGCCGCCGGTCCGCGCCTGCTCGGTCAGCATGAGCTTCCGATACCGCTCGCCGAGCAGCCGCCCGGCCCGTAGGCCGTCGATCCACGCGAGCAGATCCCCGGCGGTGGACCAGACATCGCCGGTCCCCATCCCCACGACGTCCAGCTCCCAGGACGGGACCGGGCTGCCGTCCCGGTCGTGTCCCCGAGCGACGTCCGCTCGGTCCGCCGGGGAGCCGGCGAAGGTGTGTTCCATCTGCAGCGGCGCGAAGACCGTGCGCGTGAGCAGGTCCCGGTACGGCTCGTCGGCGGCTCGCTGCGCCACGTTTGCCAGCAGTACGTATCCCGGACTGCTGTAGTGCCAGCCTTCACCGGGCGGGAACAGCGGCGCGACCCGGTGGAACGTCTCCAGCAGGTCGACCGCCTCCACCCGGCGGGCCAGGTCGATCATCGGGTAGTCGTGCCAGTGCCCCAGCCCGGAGGTGTGTGCGAGCAGGTGGTGCAGCGTGATGTCCTGCCAGGACCGCGGGCATCCGCCGATCCAGCGCCCGATCGGGTCGTCCAGGCGCAGTACGCCCCGTTCGGCCAGCAGCAGGACGGCCGCGGCGGTGAACTGTTTGCTCAGCGACGCGATCTGGAACCGGGTGCGCGGGGTGCAGTCGTCGGTGGTGATCTCCGCGATCGTGGTGTCGCCGGCCACCAGGAGTGCTGAGCCTCGGATCTGCGGAAGGGTCGACATCCGCCGACCCTAGAGCCTCGGGCTGCTCCGCTGCCATCCCGTTGCGGCTGCGACGGTGGGTCGGTCGGGCCGAGGGCGGGGTCAGCGGACGTGGTCGCGGTAGCCGGCGATCGCGGCGGCGAGCACCTGCTCGCCGGGGCGGGACCAGAGGTCGGCCTGGAAGACCTCCACCTCGATCGGACCCGTGTAGCCGGCCGCGTCGACCGCCTCGCGCAGCCGGCGCAGCTCGACGCAGCCCTCCCCCGGCAGGCCCGGCCGAGCAGGACCCCCGCCGGCAGCGGGGTCACCCAGTCCGCCACCTGGAACGCGGCGATCCGCGCGCCGGCGCGGGCGATCTGGTCGTGCACGGTGTCGTCCCACCAGACGTGGTACGCGTCGACGACCACCCCGACCACCGCCGGGTCGAACCGCTCGGCGATGTCGAGGGCCTGCCCGAGCGTGGCGACCACGCACCGGTCGGCGCAGAACATCGGGTGCAGCGGTTCGATGGCCAGCCGTACCCCGGCGGCGGCGGCCTCCGGCGCCAGCTCGGCGATGGCGTCGGCGACCATTCGCCGGGCCCCGGCGAGGTCGCGGCCGCCCGGCGGCAGCCCGCCGGAGACCAGGACCAGTTCGGCGGTGCCCAGGGTGGCCGCCTCCTCGATGGCCCGCCGGTTCTCGTCGCGCCAGCCCGGCGCGGTGAAGAAGCCGCCCCGGCACAGCGAGGTGACGGTCAGCCCGGCGTCGCGGACCAGCCGGGCCGCGCGGTCCAGGCCGTACTCGGCCACCGGCTCCCGCCAGAGCCCGATCCCGGGTACGCCGGCCGCCGCGCAGCCCGCGACGGCCTCGGCCAGCGGCCAGTGCTTCCCGGTGGCCTGGTTGAAGGAGAACCGCTCCAGCCCCTCGGCCGCACCACCCGCCCGCCGACGCCGGCCCCCAGCACGGTCACTGCGCCACTCCCGCCACCGTGAAGAAGGCCCGGGCCCGCGCCGCGGCCAGCTCGGCGTCGGGCAGCAGGCCGGCGGAGTCGGCGAGGACGAGCAGCCGGGCCAGGTGCGCCGGCGAGCGGCCGGCCTGCTGCCCGGCCACCATGGTGAAGTGGTCCTGGTGCCCGGCCAGCCAGGCGAGGAAGACGATGCCGGTCTTGTAGTGCCAGGTGGGCGCGGCGAAGAGGTGCCGGGCCAGCGGCAGGGTGGGCGCGAACACCTCGTCGTACCCGGTGAGGTCGCCCCGGTCGAGGGCGGCCAGCGCGGCGGCGGCGGCCGGGGCGATGGCGGCGAAGACGCCGAGCAGCGCGTCGGAGTGCCCCTGCTCGTCGCCCCGGATCAGCTGCGGGTAGTGGAAGTCGTCGCCGGTGTAGAGGCGTACCCCGGCGGGCAGCCGGCGGCGCAGCGCGACCTCCCGGTCGGCGTCGAGCAGGGAGACCTTGATGCCGTCGATCCGCCGCTGGTGGTCCTTGACCAGGTGCAGCACCGTCTCGGTGGCCTCGTCCAGGTCGGTCGAGCCCCAGTAGCCGGCCAGCGCGGGGTCGAACATGTCGCCCAGCCAGTGCAGCACGACGGGTTGGTCGGCGGCGGTGAGCAGCTGGTCGTACACCCGCAGGTAGTCCTCGGCGGCGGTGGCGGTGGCGGCGAGCTGCCGGCTGCACATCAGCACCGGCCGGGCGCCGGCGGCTGCCACCTCGGCCAGCTGTTCGGTGTACGCGTCCACGACGGCGGTGAGCGACGCCGGTCCCGGTGGAAGCTGGTCGGTGGCGACGCCGGCGACGATCCGCCCGCCGGCCGCCCGCGCCTCGGCGGCGCTGCGCCGGATCAGCTCCCGGGTGGCCGGATGGTCGAGCCCCATGCCGCGCTGGGCGGTGTCCATCGCCTCGGCCACCCCGAGCCCGTACGACCACAGGTGCCGCCGGAAGGCCAGGGTGGACTCCCAGTCGACGGCGGCCGGGGCGCCCCGGCACGTTCTCCGCCCCCCGGGTCGCGACCACGTGCGCCGCCGCGTACGCCACCCGGCTGGTCGCCGGGCCGGCGGGACGGGGAAAGCCCGCGCCCCCGCGCAGCCGGTACGCCCCGCTGCCCGGCAGCCGGACGGTGGCGGTCACCGGGTCAGCTCCGGCACCTCGACGCGGCGGCCCTCGCGGGCGGAGCGGAGCCCCAGCTCGGCGAGCTGTACGCCGCGCGCGCCGGCGAGGAAGTCCCAGGCGAACGGCTCACCGGCGACGACGTGCCGCAGGAACGCCGCCCACTGCACCGTGAAGCCGTTGTCGAAGTCCTGGTTGTCGGGCACCTCGGTCCACCGGGCGCGGAAGTCCTCGGTGGCCGGCAGGTCCGGGTTCCACACCGGCTTCGGGGTGACCGCCCGGTGCTGCGCCCGGCAGCGGCGCAGCCCGGCGACGGCGCTGCCCTCGGTGCCGTCGACGTGGAACTCGACCAGCTCGTCGCGTGCACGCGGTGCACCAGGATGAGTTGAGCGCGGCGACGATCCCGCCGTCGAGTTCGAAGATGCCGTACGCGGCGTCGTCGGCGGTGGCCGGGTAGGGGCGGCCGGTCTCGTCGACGCGTTCGGGGACGTGGGTGGTGGCGAGGCAGGTGACCGCCCGGACCGGGGCGAAGAGTTCCTCCAGCACGTACTGCCAGTGCGGGAACATGTCCATCACGATGCCGCCGCCGTCCTCGACCCGGTAGTTCCAGGACGGCCGCTGGGCAGGCTGCCAGTCGCCCTCGAAGACCCAGTAGCCGAACTCCCCGCGCACGGAGAGGATCCGGCCGAAGAAGCCGCCGTCGATCAGCCGCTTGAGCTTGCGCAGGCCGGGCAGGAAGAGCTTGTCCTGCACCACGCCGGTGCGGACGCCGGCCGCGTCGGCGGCCCGGACCAGTTCCAGCGCGGCGGCACTGGACTCGGCGAGCGGCTTCTCGGTGTAGACGTGCCTGCCCGCCTCGATCGCCTGCCGGATCGCCTTCTCCCGCTGCTGGGTGACCTGGGCGTCGAAGTAGATCTCGACGTCGTCGCGGGCCAGCGCGGCGGTGAGGTCGGTGGTCCAGTCGGTGAGCCCGTGCCGTTCGGCGACGGCGCGCAGCCGGCCCTCGTCCCGGCCGACCAGGACCGGCTCGGGCCAGATCCGGGTGCCGTCGGGCAGCGGCAGGCCGCCCTGCTCGCGGATGGCCAACAGGGACCGGACCAGGTGCTGGCGGTATCCCATCCGACCGGTGACGCCGTTGACGATGATGCCGATCGACCTTCGGGCCATGGTCGTCCTTCCGCCCAGACAGCTCAGGCAAGCGCTTTCCTGGCAGCCTAGGGGGCGGCCCACAGCACAGGCAAGGGCTTTCCTGACGCCCCGTGCGGTAGCCTGTGCCCGACCGCGGGGCGCGCGGCACCGAGGCGGGCAGGGGGTGGCCATTGGCGACGCTGGCCGACGTCGCCCGCCGCGCGGGCGTCTCCCCCGCCACCGCCTCCCGGGTCATCAACGGCAGCAGCAAGCCGGTCGCCGACGAGCTGCGCGAGCGCGTGCTGCGGGCCGTCGCCGACCTGCGGTACGTCCCGAACGCGCACGCCCAGCTGCTGGCCCGGCCGCAGCGCAGCGTGGTCGGCGTGGTGGTGCACGACGTCTCCGACCCGTACTTCGCCGAGGTGACCCGGGGCCTGCAACGGGTGGCCACCGACCGGGGCCGGCTGGTCATCATCTGCAACAGCTACCGCGACCCGGAACGCGAGCTGGAGTACGTGGAGATGCTGCGGGCCCAGCAGGTCGCCGCCATCGTGCTGGCCGGCTCGGGCTACCACGACCCCGACTTCACCGCCCGGCTCACCGAGAAGCTGGCCGCGTACGAGGCGACCGGCGGTCGGGTGGCGGTGATCGGCCGGCACGAGCACCCCGGCGACGCGGTGATGCCGGCCAACGCCGACGGCGCGCGCCGGCTCGGCGCGGAGCTGCGCCGGCTGGGGCACCACCGGATCGGCGTGATCGCCGGTCCCCGGGAACTCACCACCACCAGCGACCGCCTCGCCGGGGTGGCCGAGGGGCTGGGCGCCGCGCTGCCGCCGGAGCGGGTCCGGTACGCCGACTTCACCCGCGACGGCGGCGCCCGCGCCGGGGACGAGCTGCTGGCCGCGGTGCCGGGGCTGACCGCGCTGGTCGCGCTCAACGACTCGATGGCGGTGGGCGCGCTGACCCTGCTGCGCGACCGGGGCGTCCGGGTGCCCGAGGAGGTCTCGGTCGTCGGCTTCGACGACATGCCGGTGGCCGCCGACGTCACGCCCGCCCTGACCACCGTCCGGCTGCCCTGGTGGAACTGGGCGCCGCGCGATGACCCTGGCCCTGGAACCGGCCGCCGGCCGTCCCCGGGTCGAGGTGCTCCCCGCCGAACTCGTCCGCCGCGACAGCCTCGGCCCGGCCCCCGCCTGACCCGCCGGTCAGGGTCGGCGGCTGCGACGGTCAGACCAGCGCGGCCAGCCGGTCGATCTGCCGGGGGTCGGACAGCGCCGACCCGACCGCCACCACCCTCGCCCCGGCGGCCAGGAAGTCGGCGGCGTTGCCGGCGTCGATGCCGCCGGTCGCCACGAACCGCAGCTCCGGCAGCGGGCCGGCGACCGCGCGGAGCCACGGTGGCCCGAGGCTCACCGCCGGGAACGC
>NZ_JAEVHN010000400.1:0-5756 GCF_016803375.1 Micromonospora sp. 4G55 | reverse complement strand
CCGGTTCCCGGGCCCGGTTCGCCGCCGGACCGTACCCGCCGGCCGGTCAGCCGTTCGGATACCCGGCGCCGGCCACCCTTCCGCCGACCGGAACCGGCCCGGCGCCGGTGCGCCGGTCCACCGGGCTGCGGGTGTTCTTCGTCGTGCTGGCCGGGTTGCTCGCCGTCGGGCTCTGCGTCGGCGGCGGCCTCGCCGGGTACGTCGGCTGGTTCGTGCCCCGGCAGGAGATGGCCCAGCGAAAGACGATGCTCACGGACTGGGGACGCCCAGCCGGCTTCACCTCCGACGGCCTCGTCGAGGGCGACGACGCGTCGCAGCAGGTGTACCGGTTCACCTGCCCAGAGGGTCGGTGCCCGGTGGACCTCGCCGAACGGGTGCACGACTGGCTCACCGCGGCCGGCGCGCGGGACGCGAAGACCGAGGACGTGACGCGCTGCGTGGAGCACGGCTTCCAGTACGGCGGCCCCACCTGCACCTGGACGTGGCGGGCGGACGGCTGCCGGGCGTCCGCCACCACCACCGGGCTCGATCGGGTGCCGCGTGGCTGGGACCGGCCGCTCGTCCTCAACGTCCGCGTCGAGGAGTGCGACTGAGCCGGACGGGACGTCCGGTGCCGGCCGGCCGGTCCGGTACCCGGTCGGCGGACCGGCGGCCATCTTCGGGCGGTTCCTCGCCTGGGTCCCCCGTGGCCAGGCGACGCCAGAAGACCGGTGATCCACTCCCTGTGCGGTGTGTCGCGGTGTCCATCCGGCCGGACACCGCAACACGCCGCAAACGGGGCCGGGGCCTGCGACCGGGGTCGGGGTCGGTCGCCGACACGTCGTGGACCGCTCTGCTGGACACCGCGGGGCGGTTCGATCACCCGACCGCATAAGGTGCAGGGATGGCGCGACCTGACGGGCGGCTGCCCGACCAACTCCGACCGGTGACCCTGACCCGCGGCTGGAGCACCCATCCGGAGGGCTCCGTGCTCGTCGAGTTCGGTGGCACGCGGGTGCTCTGCACCGCCAGCGTCACCGAGGGGGTGCCCCGCTGGCGCAAGGGCTCCGGGCTCGGCTGGGTGACCGCCGAGTACGCGATGCTGCCCCGGGCCACCAACACCCGCTCGGACCGGGAGAGCGTCAAGGGCCGGGTCGGTGGCCGTACCCACGAGATCTCCCGGCTGATCGGACGGAGCCTGCGGGCGGCCATCGACCTCAAGGCGCTGGGCGAGAACTCGATCGTGCTCGACTGCGACGTGCTCCAGGCCGACGGCGGCACCCGGACGGCGGCGATCACCGGCGCGTACGTGGCGCTGCACGACGCGGTGACCTGGCTGGCCGGGCGCAAGGCGCTGGCCGGCAAGCCGGAGAAGGTGATGCACCGGTCGGTGGCGGCGGTCAGCGTCGGCATCATCGCCGGCGAGCCCCGGCTGGACCTCGACTACGCCGAGGACGTCGCCGCCGAGGTCGACATGAACGTGGTGTGCACCGGCGAGGGCGACTTCGTCGAGGTGCAGGGGACCGGCGAGGCCGGCATCTTCTCCCGTACGCAGCTCGACTCGCTGCTCGACCTGGGGCTGTTGGGCTGCGTGGAACTGGCCGACGCACAGCGGAAGGCACTCGCATCATGAACAAGGTCCTGCTCGCCACCCGTAACCGCAAGAAGCTGATCGAGCTGCAGCGGATCCTCGACGGCGCGCTCGGCGCGCACCGGATCGCCCTGATCGGGCTGGACGACGTCGAGGAATACCCGGAGCTGCCGGAGACCGGCCTGACCTTCGGCGAGAACGCGCTGATCAAGGCCCGGGAGGGCTGCCGGCGCACCGGCCTGCCCACCATCGCCGACGACTCGGGGATCGCGGTCGACGCCCTCAACGGCATGCCGGGCGTGTTCAGCGCCCGCTGGGCCGGCCGGCACGGCGACGACCGGGCCAACCTCCAGCTGGTGCTGGACCAGATCGCCGACCTGCCGACGAGCACCGCGCCGCCTCGTTCGTCTGCACCGTCGCGCTGGTGCTGCCCGGCGGCAAGGAGCATCTGGTCGACGGCCGCCAGGCCGGCCGGCTGCTGCGCGCCCCGCGCGGCGACGGCGGTTTCGGGTACGACCCGATCTTCCTCGGCGACGGTCAGGACCGGACCAACGCCGAGCTGACGCCGGAGGAGAAGGACGCGATCAGCCACCGCGGCAAGGCCCTGCGCGAGCTGGCGAAGCTCGCCGCCAAGGTCCTCCCACCCACCACCTGACCCGCGCCTCATCCCAAGCACCTTCACGGAAAGAGTGGCTATTCCGCGTCGAATAGCCACTCTTTCCGGGTAACTGCAGGGAGGAGGCGGGGAGGGGTCAGGCGAGGGGGCCGACCTCGCGTTCGATGGCGGCTCGCAGGTCCGGGCCGGCCAGGACGGCGCGGGCGGCCTCCATGATCGGGGCGAGGAAGACGTCCGGGCCGGGCTCGCCGGCGACCGGGGTCAGCGCCTCGACGGCGGCCCGGCCGGCGGGCGACGGGGTGAGCGGCGCGCGCAGCTGGAGCCCGCGCACGGCGGCCAGCAGCTCCACCGCGAGCAGGCTGGTCAGGTTGTCCAGCACCGTGCGCAGCTTCTTGGCCGCCGCCCAGCCCATCGAGACGTGGTCCTCCTGCATCCCGCTGGTGGGCAGCGAGTCCACCGAGGCGGGGGCGGCGAGGCGGCGGTTCTCCGCCACGATCCCGGCGGCGGTGTACTGGGCGATCATCAGGCCGGAGTTGACCCCGGCGTCGGGGGAGAGGAACGCCGGCAGCTCCCGGTTGCGGGCCACGTCGAGCAGCCGGTCGACCCGGCGCTCGGCGATCGCGCCCACCTCGGCGGCGGCGATGGCCAGGTAGTCGGCGGCGAAACCGAGCGGCGCGCCGTGGAAGTTGCCGGTGGACTCCACCCGGCCGTCGGGCAGCACCACCGGGTTGTCCACCACCGAGAGCAGCTCCCGCGCGGCCACCGTCGTGGCGAAGTCCAGGGTGTCCCGCGCGCGCCGGCCACCTGCGGGGCGCAGCGCATCGAGTACGCGTCCTGCACCGCGTGCGCCAGGTCGTCGCGGTGCGAGTCCATCACCCGCGAGTCCTGGAGCAGCCGGTGGATGTTCGCCGCCGACGCCGCCTGGCCGGGGTGCGGCCGGATGGCGTGCAGCTCGGGCAGGAAGGGCCGCTCCGAGCCGAGCATCGCCTCGATGGCCAGGGCGGCGGTCACGTCGGCCATGGTGAACAGGTGCCGGGCGTCGTGGATCGCCAGCAGCAGCATGCCCAGCATGCCGTCGGTGCCGTTGATCAGCGCCAGCCCCTCCTTGGCGGCCAGCGCGATCGGCTTCAGCCCGACCCGGCTCAGCGCGTCGGCGGCGTCCATCCGCTCGCCGGCCGGGCCGAGCACCCAGCCCTCACCGAGCAGCACCAGCGCGCAGTGCGCCAGCGGCGCCAGGTCGCCGGAGGCGCCGAGCGAGCCGTGCTCCGGCACCCACGGGGTGATCTCGTGGTTGAGCAGGTCGACCAGGGCCTCGGCGACCAGCGGGCGAACCCCGGAGTGGCCCAGCGCCAGCGAGCGGACCCGCAGCAGCATCATCGCCCGGACCACCTCGCGGGGCATGGGCGCGCCGACCCCGGCGGCGTGCGAGCGGATCAGCGCGTGCTGCAGCTCGGCCCGCCGCTCGGGCGCGACGAAGGTGTTCGCCAGCGCGCCGAAGCCGGTGGAGACGCCGTAGACGGGTCGGCCGGCGGCCTCGATGCCGTCCACGATGGACCGGCTGGTGCTCATCGCCTCCACGGCGGCCGGGTCGAGGACGACCTTGGCGGTGCCGCGGGCCACCGCGAGCACGTCGGCGGGGGTGATCCCGGTGGGCAGGATGGTCACGGTCATTGCGGGACTCCGTTGTGCAGAACCTGGCGGATCAGTGGTACACCCGGCCGGTAGGCCAGGTGCAGGTGGGACGGGGCGTCGAGGATCACGAGGTCGGCCCGGGCGCCCGGGGTGAGCACCCCGATGTCGTCACGGCGCAGCGCCCGCGCGCCCCCGGCGGTCGCGGCCCAGACGGCCTCCGCCGGGGTCATCCGCATCTCGCGTACGGCGAGCGCGACGCAGAACGGCATCGACGAGGTGTACGACGAGCCGGGGTTGCAGTCGGTGGCGAGTGCCACGGTCACGCCCGCGTCGAGCAGCCGGCGGGCGTCCGGGTACGGCGAGCGGGTGGAGAACTCCGCCCCGGGCAGCAGGGTGGCGACGGTCGGCGAGCCGGCCAGCGCGTCGACGTCGGCGTCGCTCAGATGGGTGCAGTGGTCGACGCTGGCCGCGCCCAGTTCCACGCCGAGGCGTACCCCCGGCCCGGGGCCGAGCTGGTTGGCGTGCACCCGCACGCCCAACCCGGCCGCCTGCCCGCAGGTGAGGATCGCCCGGGTGTGGTCGGCGTCGAAGGCGCCCCGCTCGCAGAAGACGTCCACCCAGCGCGCGTACGGGGCGGCGGCGGCGAGCATCGGCCCGCAGACCAGCCCGACGTAGTCGTCGGGGCGGTCGGCATACTCGGCGGGGACGACGTGCGCGCCGAGGAACGTGGTCTCCGCGCTGACCTCGGCGGCGATCCGCAGCGAGCGGGCCTCGTCGGCGACGGTGAGGCCGTACCCGCTCTTGATCTCCATGGTGGTGCTGCCCTGCCGCATCGCCTCCGCGCGCAGCCGGCGCACGGTGGCCCGCAGTTCCTCGTCGGAGGCGGCCCGGGTCGCGCCGACCGTGGTGCGGATGCCGCCGCCGGTGTACGGCTGGCCGGCCATCCGGGCCGCGAACTCGGCGGCCCGGTCCCCGGCGAAGACCAGGTGGGCGTGGCTGTCCACGAAGCCCGGCAGCACCGCGGCGCCGCCGGCGTCGATCCGCCGGTCGGCGGCCGGGGCGTCCCGGGACGGGCCGATCCAGGCCACCCGGCCCTCCTCGACCAGCAGCGCCACCCGGCGGCGGATGCCGAGCGGGCCGTCCTCGCCCGCGCCGGCGACGTTGGTGACCAGTTCGCCGATGTCATCGATCAGCAGGCTGCTCACGGCGTCCCTCCGCTCTCCGGCCCGGTGCCCCGGAACCCGTCGGCCGCCCACGCCGGCCGGTCCGCGCGGCTACGCACCGGACACCGCCGCGATCGCGTCGCGCAGCTCAGCCGGCACGTCCACGGTCAGGTGCACGCCGTCGCGCACCACCTGCCGCCCGTCACCACCACCGAGCTGACGTCGGCGGCGGTCGCCGCGAAGAACGCCCCCACCGGCGGCACCCCGGCCGTGCGGGCGGTGTCGAGTCGTACCGTGACCAGGTCGGCGCGGTCACCGACGGCGAGCCGGCCGGCGTCGGCCCAGCCCAGCGCGGCGTGCCCGCCGGTGGTCGCGGCGGCCAGCAGGTCGACGGCGCTGAAGTGCCCCCGCCGGCGGGTGCGCAGCCGCTCGTCCAGCTCGACCGCGCGGGCCTCCTCGAACAGGTCGATCACGGCGTGGCTGTCACTGCCCAGGCTGAGCGGGGCTGCCGGCCTCGGCCATCCGCCGGGCCGGCCCGATCCCGTCGGCCAGGTCCCGCTCGGTGGTGGGGCAGAGGCAGACCCCGGTGCGGCTCTCCCCGAGCAGCGCCACGTCCGCGCCGGTCGGGTGGGTGGCGTGCACGGCCGTGACGGCCGGCCCGAGCACCCCGTGGTCGGCGAGCAGCCGGGTGGGGGTGCGGCCGTGTACTGCCCGGGCAGGCGTCGTTCTCGGCGGGCTGCTCCGACAGGTGCACGTGCAGCGGCGCGCCGCGCCG
>NZ_JAEVHN010000399.1:0-5763 GCF_016803375.1 Micromonospora sp. 4G55 | reverse complement strand
TGAGCGCGCGCCCGACCAGCCCAGGCTCGACCGGCCCGGACTCGACCAGGCGCTCGACCGGAACCGCCTCGACCGGCCGGAACTCGACCCCGCCAGGCTCGACCCGGGACCGCTCGACCCGGCACGGTTCGACCCGGCAGCGTCCGAACCGGCACGGTCCGACCCGGCATCGCTCGACTCGGCCCGCTCCGAGTACCCCGCGGCCGGGTCCAACAGGGACGACGTCCGCGACGCGCCGGTTCCCCGGCCCGGCATACGGGCGTCGGGCGCGGACGGCATCCCGGCGCGCCACATCCCGCCCACCGGTGCCCCTTCCGCCGCCGCCAACGAGCCGGCGCCCCGCCCCCGGCACCAACTGCCCGACCTGAACAGCGCGGCGAGCTGGAACGCCTTCACCGCGCCCCGCCCCGCGCCGGCGCCGCCCCGCGCCGACCTGCCCTTCCCGGATCACGGTCCGGAGGAGGAGCCGAAGCCGGTCACCTTCCGCTGGGACGCGGACGACTCCCGGCCCGGCACCCCCCGTACGGCGAGCCGGGCGACCGACCTGCCCGCCGCCGAGATGCCCGGTGCCCAACCTCGCGGGGCCGAGCCGTCGTCGGAGGTCGAGCCGGAGCCGGCGGCCGACCGGTCCCGGCCGAAGCGGAGCCTGTTCCGCCGAAACAAGGCGCGCGGGGCCGAACCGCCGGCCGAGAACCCGGAGGCGGAGCCGCTCGCCGCGCAGGACGAGGAGTACGTCGACTGGGTCGCCGGCCTGAGCCGCCCGCTGGCCGACAACGAGCCGGAGACGGAGAGCGGCCGCCGCTCGCTGCGGTCCAGCGGCCGGCACCACCGGGACTGAGGAAGCACAGCGGTCCGGCGACGGCACCCGCCGTCGCCGGACCGGCGTCGTTTCAGGGTCAGGCCATCGGCAGGTACACCCGGCCGCCGGAGGAGAGGAACTCCGCCGACTTGTCCTGCATGCCGCGCGCGGCGTAGTCCTTCAGCTCCTGGGTGATCTTCATGGAGCAGAACTTCGGCCCGCACATCGAGCAGAAGTGCGCCGTCTTCGCCGGCTCGGCCGGCAGCGTCGCGTCGTGGTACGACCGGGCGGTCTCCGGGTCCAGCGAGAGGTTGAACTGATCGGACCAGCGGAACTCGAACCGGGCCTTGGACAGCGCGTCGTCCCAGGCCTGTGCGCCGGGGTGGCCCTTGGCCAGGTCGGCCGCGTGCGCCGCGATCTTGTACGCGATCACGCCCGCCTTCACGTCGTCCCGGTCCGGCAGCCCGAGGTGCTCCTTCGGGGTGACGTAGCAGAGCATCGCGGTGCCGAACATACCGATCATCGCCGCGCCGATGGCCGAGGTGATGTGGTCGTACGCGGGGGCGATGTCGGTGGTGAGCGGGCCGAGCGTGTAGAACGGCGCCTCGTGGCACCACTCCTGCTGGAGGTCCACGTTCTCCTTGATCTTGTGCATCGGGACGTGGCCCGGACCCTCGATCATCACCTGCACGTCGTACTCCCAGGCGATCGTCGTCAGCTCGCCGAGGGTCCGCAGCTCGGCGAACTGGGCCTCGTCGTTGGCGTCCGCGATCGACCCGGGCCGCAGCCCGTCGCCGAGGGAGAACGTGACGTCGTACCGCGCCAGGATCTCGCACAGCTCCCGGAAGTTGGTGTAGAGGAAGTTCTCCTCGTGGTGCGCCAGGCACCAGGCCGCCATGATCGACCCGCCCCGGGAGACGATCCCGGTCACCCGGTCCACCGCCAGCGGCACGTACGGCAGCAGCACCCCGGCGTGCACGGTCATGTAGTCGACGCCCTGCTCGGCCTGCTCGACGACGGTCTCCCGGAACACCTCCCAGCTCAGCTTCACCGGGTCGCCGCCGACCTTCTCCAGTGCCTGGTAGATCGGTACGGTCCCGATCGGCACCGGCGAGTTGCGCACGATGGCCTCGCGGGTCTCGTGGATCCGCTTGCCGGTGGACAGGTCCATCACGGTGTCGGCGCCCCACCGGGTCGCCCAGGTCAGCTTCTCCACCTCCTCCGCGACCGACGAGGTGACCGCGGAGGTGCCGATGTTGGCGTTCACCTTCACCAGGAACGCCTTGCCGATGATCGCCGGCTCGCACTCGGGGTGGTTGACGTTGAGCGGCAGCACCGCCCGACCGGCGGCGATCTCGTCCCGGACGAACTCCGGGGCCATCCCCTCCCGGATCGACACGAATTCCATCTCCGGCGTGACGACCCCGGCGCGGGCGTACGCGAGCTGGGTGGGCCGCTTCCCGTCCGTCCCGGCCAACGGCGTGCCCGCACCGCGCGCCGGGGCCACGTCACCGCGCTCGGCGATCCACCCGCCGCGTAGCGGCGGCAGCCCCACCTCCGGATCGGAGCCCGGGCCGGAGGTGTCGTAGAGGCGCAGCGGCGGGTTGTCCCCGGTCAGCTCCACCTCGGCGAACGGCACCCGGACGTCCGGCCGTGACCCCTCGACGTAGACCTTGCGACGTGCCTGCATGACAGCCTCCCTGATGGTCAACAGGACCAGCCGAAGTGGTCCAGCGGGCCGCGTCCCGCGCCCAGTTCCCAGTCCCGCGCGCCGGTCAGCGCGCGGGTGACGTACTCCTTGGCGGCGGCGACCGCGACCGGCACCGGGTCGCCCGCCGCCAGCCGGACGGCGATCGCCGCCGAGAACGAGCAGCCGGTGCCGTGGGTGTGCCGGGTCCGCACCCGGGGCGCGCGCAGCAGGATTGTCGTCCCGCCGCCGCACAGCACGTCGACCGACTCGCCGCCGGCGTCCACGTCACCGCCGGTCACCACCACGTGCGCCGGGCCGCCGGCGGCGATCGCCTCGGCGGCGACCGCCATCTCCTCGACCGTGGTCACCGGGCGTCCGGTGAGGGCGGCGGCCTCCGCGCAGTTCGGCGTCGCCACCTCCGCGTACGGCAGCAGCCGCTCGACCGCCTCCACCACGCCGAGCGGGTGTCCACTGGTGGCGACCAGCACCGGGTCGACGACCAGGTACGGCAGCCGGCCCGCCTTCGCCGCCTCGGCCACGGCGTCGGCGACCGCCGGGGTGCCGAGCATTCCGGTCTTCACCGCCCGGACGCGGAAGTCGCCGAGCACGCTGTCGAGCTGCTCGGTGACCGTGCGCGGGGGCAACGGCAGCACGGCGTCGACGCCCCGGGTGTTCTGTGCGGTGACGGCCGTGACCACGCTGGTGCCGTACGCGCCGAGGGCGGCGAAGACCTTGAGGTCGGCCTGGATGCCGGCGCGGCGCCGGAGTCCGAGCCAGCGATGGTGAGGACCGTCGTCGGGGTCACTGGTTCTCTCCCGTGATCGCTGTCGGTGGCCGTGTCGAGGTGGGGGGCTGCGGCCGACCTTCCGGGTTTGTGGGTGTCGCTGTGGGGGGCTGCGGCCGACCGTGCCCACTCCGGGCGGTCAGGCTTGATCCCTGCGTGGGCACGGTCGGCCGCAGCCCCATGTCGGAGACCTCCGCGCGGGCGTGCCGGCTTCGCGGCATCGGGACGGGCGGGAACGCCGAGACCGCTGATGTGGCGGTGGTGGCAGGGCTGGCGGCCTGGAGGGCCTCGGTCAGGGTGGCGGCTGCCTGGGTGGGGTCTTCGGCTCGCATGATGGCGCCGAGCACGGCCACGCCGACGGCGCCCGCCTGGACGCAGGCGTGCACCTGGTCGGGGGTGTCGATGCCGCCGAGCGCGAGGACGGGCACCGGGCTGGCCTGGATCAGCTCGGCGAGCCCGGCTGCCCGCAGGGGTGGGCCGTAGCCGGGTTTGGTTCTGCTGGGGAAGACGGGTGAGAGGGTGGCGTAGTCCTCAGTGGTGAGTCGGGCCAGTTCGGCGCGATCGTGGCAGGAGCGGCCGACCAGGCCGAGGGTCGGTGGCGGGTAGGGGCCGGCCGACGGCAGGTGGACGGCGTCGCCGTCCAGGGGGTCGGGGCCGGCGACGATCAGGGTGCCGCCCACCTCGGCGAGGAGCGGACGCAGCGCGGCGGCGAGGGCGGCGCGTTCGGCGCGGGGCAGGTCCTTCTCGCGCAGCACCACCCAGCGCACTCCCCCCGGCCACCGCCGCCGCGACCACCTCGGGCAGCGGCCGCCGGGCCTGCCACCGGTCGGTGAGCACCACCAGGCCCGAGGGCACCTCCGGACGGGCGGGTCCGGTCGCGGCGAGCCGCCCCGAGCCGGCTCGACGCGGGTCCGGGCGCGTTCCGACGGGGCGTGGACCGCGCACTCCGCCCGCCTCGGGCGGCCCGTCGACGACCTGCCGCGTCGCCGTCACAGGTCGGGCCTTCCCTCGTCGGGCGTGGAGGCGAGGGCGTGGAAGCGGCGGGCGATCCGGCCGGCGCCGTACGCGAGCCGGCCCGCCTCCACCGCGTACCGCATGGCGGTGGCCATCGCCACCGGGTCGGCGGCCCGGGTGACCGCGCTGGCCAGCAGCACCGCGTCGCAGCCCAGCTCCATGGCGAGCGCCGCGTCGGAGGCGGTGCCGATGCCGGCGTCGAGGATCACCGGCACGGCCACGCTCTGCCGGATCAGCCGGATGTGGTGCGGGTTGGTCACGCCCAGCCCGGAGCCGATCGGCGCGCCGGCCGGCATCACCGCGGCGCAGCCCACGTCGGCCAGCCGGCGGGCCAGGATCGGGTCGTCGGAGGTGTACGGCAGCACGGTGAACCCGTCGGCGACCAGTTCCTCGGCGGCGCGCAGCAGCTCCACCCCGTCGGGCAGCAGCGTGCGCTCGTCGCCGATCACCTCCAGCTTCACCCAGTCGGTGTCGAACGCCTCCCGGGCCAGGTGGGCCACCTTCACCGCCTCGCCGGCGGTGTAGCAGCCGGCGGTGTTCGGCAGCAGCCGCACCCCGCACCGGTCCAGCACGTCGAGCAGCCCGCCGGCCGCGGCGGGGGTGGTGTCCACCCGGCGCAGGGCCACGGTGACCAGCTCGGTGCCGGAGGCCCGGACGGCCTGCTCCAGCACGTGCAGGTTGGCCGCGCCGCCGGTGCCGAGGATGAGCCGCGACCCGAGGGTGACGGTGCCGATGGTGAGCGTCACGCCGCTCACCCGCCCTGGGCGGCGCTGAGCACCTCGACCCGGTCGCCGTCGCGCAGCACGGTCGCCGGCCAGCCGGTGCGGGGCACCACCTCGCCGTTCACCGCCACCGCGAGGCCGCGCCGCTGCTCGGTGACCGCGCGGACCAGGTCCGCCACGGTCGACCCGCCGGGCAGGTCCCGGCCGGCACCGTTGACGATCAGTTGCACGTCTCCTCCTCGGGGGTGGGTGCGATCCGGTCCCGGCCGGCGGCTCGGGCGGCGGCGCCGACGGTGAACCGGTCCGGCGCGAAGGGGGCGAGCAGCGGGTCCGCCGCGCCGCTGACCACCAGCTCGGTGATCAGGTCGGCGGTGACCGGGGTGAGCAGGATGCCGTGCCGGTGGTGGCCGGCGGCGACCAGCACACCGGGCCGGCCGGGCAGCGGCCCGAGGATCGGCGCGTTGTCCGGCGTACCGGGGCGCAGCCCGGCGGCGGCCTCGACCAGGTCGTACTCGGCGAGGTCGGGCACCAGATCGACGGCGGCGCGCAGCAGCCGCAGCACCGCCCCGGCGGTCACCTCGGTGTCGGCGCGCTCCTCGACGGTCGCCCCGAGGACCACCTCGCCGTCGGCGCGCGGCACCAGGTACACCGACTCGCCGTCGGCGTACCCCCGGATCACGTGCCGGAAGTCCGGCGCGCCGCGACCGGGCGCGCGCAACCGGAGCACCTGCCCCTTCACCGGCCGGACCGGCAG
>NZ_JAEVHN010000398.1:0-5765 GCF_016803375.1 Micromonospora sp. 4G55 | reverse complement strand
CGGCCGCCTTGGCCCCCGTCGCCTTCGCGCCGGTGGTCTTGGCGGCGGCCGCGGTGGTCTTCTTCGCCGGCGCGGCGGCCTTCGGCACCTTGCCGCTGGCCACCATCTCCTTGAAACCGGCGCCGGCGCGGAAGGTCGGCACGGATGTCTTCTTGACCTTCACCGCCTCACCGGTACGCGGGTTGCGCGCTGTTCGGGCACCCCGGACGCGCTTTTCGAACGCTCCGAATCCGGTGATCGCCACCTTCTCGCCCTTGGTTACCGCCCCCTGGACCTCGGCGATGACCGCGTCGAGCGCCGCCGTCGCCGTCTTCCGGTCCCCCAGGCGAGCGGCGAGCGCCTCGATGAGCTCGGCCTTGTTCACGACTTCCTCCCGATTGTGCAACTGACTCGACGCGAGCCATTCTGCGCGCACGGTATGCCCTGTGCTGCCGGGACACAAACATTCGATGGAAAAAAGCCCTTGTGTCGTAACGGATTCGCCCCCACCGGGCGGACCGGTGGGGGCGAAAACCGATGAGCGGTCGGGCGTACGGCTATGCCACGGCGGGCTTGAACGACGGCCGGGACGCCTCGTACGCGCTGATCTCGGTGGCGTGGCGGAGGGTGAGTCCAATGTCATCCAAGCCTTCCATCAGCCGCCAGCGGCTGTGGTCGTCCAGCGGGAACGACCAGCTCGCCGGGCCGACCCGGACCTCACGGGCGTCCAGGTCGACGGTGACCTCGGTGGTCGGATCGGACTCGATCCGGTCCCAGATCTCCTCGACGGCTTTCAATTCCAGCTCCACCGGAAGGAGGCCTTCCTTGAGCGCGTTGCCCCGGAAGATGTCACCGAATCGCGGTGAGATCACCGCGCGGAAGCCCCAGTCGCGCAGCGCCCAGACGGCGTGCTCGCGCGATGATCCGGTGCCGAACTCCGGACCGGCCACGAGAATCGACGCTCCCGAATGGGCCGGATCGTTGAGCACGAATGCCGGATCTTCCCGCCACGCGCTGAAGAGTCCGTCCGCGAAACCGGTCCGGGTCACCCGCTTGAGGTACACGGCGGGAATGATCTGATCGGTGTCCACGTTGGACCGGCGCAACGGCACGGCGGTGCCGGTGTGGGTGGTGAACTTGTCCATCTCGGCTGCCCTTCTACAGGTCGGCGGGGGCGGCGAGCCGGCCGACCACGGCGGTGGCGGCGGCGACCGGCGGGGACACCAGGTGGGTGCGCCCTCCCCGGCCCTGGCGGCCCTCGAAGTTGCGGTTGGAGGTCGAGGCCGAGCGCTCGCCGGGCTTCAACGTGTCGGGGTTCATCCCGAGGCACATGGAACAGCCGGCGAAACGCCACTCGGCGCCCGCGTCGGCGAAGACCTTGTCCAGCCCCTCCGCCTCGGCCGCCTCCCGCACGGCCGCGGACCCGGGCACCACGAGCATGCGTACGCCGTCGGCGACCTTGCGCCCGCGCAGCACGTCGGCGGCGGCGCGGAGGTCCTCCAGCCGCCCGTTGGTGCAGGAGCCGACGAAGACCACGTCGACCGCGAGGTCGCGCAGCGGCGTGCCCGGGGTCAGCGCCATGTAGTCCAGCGCCCGGCGGGCGGCGGTCCGCTCCGCGTCGGTGCCGAAGTCCTCCGGGGCCGGCACGGCCGAGCCGAGCGGCGCGCCCTGCCCCGGGTTGGTGCCCCAGGTGACGAACGGGGTGATCCGGCTGGCGTCGAGGGTCACCTCGGCGTCGAAGGTCGCGCCCTCGTCGGTGGGCAGGGTCCGCCAGTAGGCCACCGCCGCGTCCCAGTCGGCGCCCCGGGGCGCGTGCGGCCGCCCCTTGAGGTACGCGAACGTGGTCTCGTCCGGCGCGATCAGGCCGGCCTTGGCGCCCCACTCGATGGACATGTTGGCGACGGTCATCCGCCCCTCCATGGACAGCGCGCGGATCGCCTCGCCCCGGTACTCCACGATGTGGCCGCGCCCGCCGCCGGTGCCCACCTGGGCGATCAGCGCGAGGACCAGGTCCTTGGCGGTGACGCCGGGGCCGAGCTGACCGGTCACCGTGACCGCCATGGTGCGTGGGCGGGCCTGCGGCAGCGTCTGGGTGGCCAGCACGTGCTCGACCTCACTGGTGCCGATGCCGAAGGCGAGCGCACCGAAGGCGCCGTGGGTGGCGGTGTGCGAGTCGCCACAGACGATGGTCATGCCGGGCTGGGTGACGCCCAGCTGGGGGCCGATCACGTGCACGATGCCCTGGTTCTCGTCGCCGAGCGGGTGCAGCCGCACCCCGAACTCGGCGCAGTTGCGGCGCAACGTCTCGATCTGCGTACGCGAGGTGGGGTCCGCGATGGTGAGCAGGTCACCGCGGCGGGACCGGAAGCTCGGGTCGTCGTACCCGGTCGGGGTGTTGTGGTCCTCGGTCGCGAGCGTGAGGTCGGGACGGCGAACCGGACGACCGGCCAGGCGCAGCCCGTCGAACGCCTGCGGGCTGGTCACCTCGTGCAACAGGTGCAGGTCGATGTAGAGCAGGTCCGGTTCACCCTCGGCGGTCCGTACCACGTGCGCGTCCCAGACCTTCTCGGCCAGGGTCCTCGGTCGAGTGACTCCCACCATCTGGACATCCTAAATTCTGGGAGGTAAGTTTCGGCTTGTGGGACACAGTATGAGCGGTGTCGGCGTCCTCGACAAGGCGGTGGTCATCCTGGCCGCCTGTGTCGACGGCGCCAGCCTGGCCGAACTCGTTGAACGCACCAAGCTGCCCCGGGCCACCGCGCACCGGCTGGCGCAGGCGCTGGAGATCCACCGCATGCTGGTCCGGGACACCCAGGGGCGCTGGCGTCCGGGGCCCCGGCTCGGTGAGCTGGCCAACGCCGCCCCCGACGTGCTGCTGACCGCTGCCGAGCCGCTGCTGGCCGCGCTGCGCGACGCCACCGGGGAGAGCGCCCAGCTCTACCTGCGCCGCGCCGACGAGCGGGTCTGTGTGGCCGCCGCCGAGCGGGCCAGCGGCCTGCGGGACACCGTGCCGGTCGCTCGTGCTGCCGATGACGGCCGGTTCGGCGGCGCAGATCCTGCTCGCCTGGGAGCCCCCGGAAGCGGTCATGCCGCTGCTCCCCCGCGCCAAGTTCACCGGCCGCACCCTCGCCGAGGTACGCCGCCGCGGCTGGGCGCAGAGCGTCGCCGAGCGGGAGGCGGGTGTGGCGAGCGTCTCGGCCCCGATCCGCGACCGCACCGGCCGGGTGATCGCCGCGATCAGCATCTCCGGCCCCATCGAGCGCCTGGGCCGGCGCCCCGGCGAACGCCATGCCATGGCCGTGGTCCGAGCCGGCCAGCGCCTCTCCGGCCTCTGACCCCCCGTCCCCGCCCCGCGGCTCACCACGCGCCGACACGGCCCCGCCCCCGGGCCTGCCCTGCTCCGGCCTCCGCCAAGCGGCCTGGCCCTGCGCCGGCCCGGCCAAGCCGGCCCGGCCCTGTGGCCAAGCCAGCGCGCATGGAGCCGCGACAACCTTGCCCTGCCCCTCGGGCCGCCGGCCCCGGCCAGACGTGGACCGCCTGGGCCGAAAGTTGACCAAGAGAATTGCGTCAGAGATCGCCTCGGGCGTGACGCAAACCTCTTGATCACCAGAGTGGGCGGCCGGGGACGGCAACCTCGGGGGATCTGGTTGGCCGGTCGAGGGGGGCTCGGCTCGCTGTCGAGCTGATGTTGTGAACGAATCGCGGATGGGGTCGACTGCCGCCGCCCCGGCGCCGTCCGGTGATTCATCTACGACATCAGCTCGACAGCGTCTGCGACACCCATCCGGCCCCCGCCCGGCGAGCGGACCGTGCTTGGCCGGACCCGCCTTCTCCTGGACTGACCGCCCGGACGGCGCTCGCCGCCCGCTCCTCCCGCACCTGAGCAGGTGGACCGGTCCGGGGCGGCGGGGCGGCCCACGGGAGCACATCCGAGGGGGCTGTGGCGGAGAAGGCGAACGCCCGCCTCGCTGTCGCGAGACGGGCCGTTCGGCAATGTAGCCCCGACCGGATTCGAACCGGCGCTACCGCCTTGAGAGGGCGGCGTCCTGGGCCGCTAGACGACGGGGCCAGGCACTTTTCCTGCTTCACCGCCCTGCTGGGCGGTGCGGCTGTAGTCTAGCGGCACCACCGGCGTCCGACGACGAGGGGGTCCGGCCGGGCGCGGAAGGCCGGAAACGCGGAGAGCGGCGAGCGGGGAACACGAAACAGCCCGCCCCACCGAGGTGGAACGGGCTGTCGGCACTGTAGCCCCGACCGGATTCGAACCGGCGCTACCGCCTTGAGAGGGCGGCGTCCTGGGCCGCTAGACGACGGGGCCAGAACTTCACCAGCTTCCCCACCCTGGCGGGTGGGGAAGCTGCACTCTATCAGAGATCATCTGCCGTCCCTCGGGAGGGACGGAGCGGAACTCCGCCAGAATCCAGCGTCCGGGATTCTCGCGAATCCGCGGTTGCGCTGGGGTACCAGGACTCGAACCTAGACTAACTGAACCAGAATCAGTCGGGCTGCCAATTACCCCATACCCCATTGGCCCCTTGCGGCGCCGGGAATGAACTTTACCCTCCCCGCGCCGGCAGGCCAAATCCAACCCCCCGAAACGCCTGTGAGCTGCGAAAACGGGGCGTCGGACGCGTCAGGCGACCGGCACCACCGGATTGGTGAGCTCGCCGATCCCCTCGATCCGCACGGTGACCGTATCCCCCTCGGTGAGCGGGCTAACCCCCGCCGGCGTCCCGGTCAGCACCACGTCGCCGGGCAGCAGCGTCATCACGTGCGAGATGTAGGACACCAGGGCCGGTACGTCGAAGACCATGTCCTTGGTCCGGCCGAGCTGACGTACCTCCATTTCGTCCGGATTGCGACCCACCTCGCACCGGATCTCCAGGTCGGAGACGTCCAGTCCGGTGGTGATCCAGGGGCCGATGGGGCAGAACGAGTCGAAGCCCTTGGCCCGGGTCCACTGCCCGTCCGAGCGCTGGAGGTCCCGCGCCGTCACGTCGTTGGCGCAGGTGTAGCCGAAGATGGCCTTCGCCGCGGCGGCCCGGTCGGCGCGACGGGCGCCCGGGGCGCCGATCACCACCGCCAGCTCCGCCTCGTGCTCGACCTGCTTGGAGAAGATGGGCAGCCGGATGGCGTCCCGCGGGCCGATCACCGACGTGGACGGCTTCAGGAAGAGCAGCGGCTCCTTCGGCACCTCGCTGCCGTGCTCGGCGGCGTGCTCGGCGTAGTTGCGACCGACACAGACCACCTTGCTGGGCAGGATCGGCGAGAGCAGTCGGACGTCGGAGAGCGCCCAGCGGGCGCCGGAGAAGGTGACCTGACCGAACGGGTGGCCCTCGATCTCGGCGATGGTCAGGGCCTCCGGACCCACCCCCGGCTCGCCCTCGACGACCCCGAACGACATTCCCTTGGCATGAGCAAAACGAGCGATACGCACCTGGCCAATCTAGCTCCCGCCCACGTGGTGGCACCCCGTCGACGCCGGAGGACGCGGCGGCGTCGGCGCAGGGTAGGCGATCGGCCGGCGATCGGGGCGAGCTTCGGCACTTCGTACCCGGGCGGAGTGTCCGCGCCCCTACCGTCGGCTCCGGAGGTTCGTTCGTATGCCTGCATCGAGACGACACCACAGGGCCCTCGCCGTGTTCGTGAACGGCCTGGGCATCCTCGCCGCCGTGCCGGCGCTGCCGACGGCGACGCCCGCGACCAGGGCGGAAGCGGCACCGGCGGTCACCACGCCGGCCAGCCCGCCGGCCACGGTCACGGCCACGCCCACCGGCCCGGCCGCC
>NZ_JAEVHN010000397.1:0-5775 GCF_016803375.1 Micromonospora sp. 4G55 | reverse complement strand
CCAGCGCCACCAGCCCGCCGGTCAGCACGGCCCGGCGACGGCGCGCCGGGTCCGCCAGCGCCTGCGCACCGTGGCCAGGTCACCCGGGTACGCGGGCGTGGTGGCGGCGGCGCGGTGCACCAGCTCCGCCAGGGGCTCGGGTACGACGTCCATCGTCACTCCTTCTCGGCCAGAGCGGCCCGCAGTTCGGCCAGCCCTCGCGACAGCCGGCTCTTGACCGTCCCCTCGCTGAGGTCGAGCACCGTCGCCGTCTCGGCGGTGGAGAGATCCAGCAGCACCCGGCAGACGATGACGGTCCGCTGGCTGGTGGGCAGCCGGTCCAGCGCCGTACGGGCGGCCAGCGCGGCCGGGTCCGGGGCCGCGACGGCCGGATGGCGCTCGTCGGCCATCGGCGGCCGCTCCCGGCGTACCTTGCGCCACCAGGAGGTGGCCCAGTTCAGGCCCACCCGGAAGGCCCATCCGGCGGGGTTGTCCAGCCGGCTGACCCGGTCCCAGCGGGCGTACGCCCGGGCCATGGCCTCATCGGTGGCCTCCCGGGCCAGTCCGGGGTCGCCCAGCGCCAGGGCGAGCGCCCGGTGGACCCGGTCGACGTGCCCCGCGTAGAACCGGTCGAACGGCAGCCCGGGCGGCTCGTCGGTCGGCCCCGCGGCCACCTCACCTGGTGCGCCGAGGGTCACGCTCGGAGGGTTTCCCATGTCAGGTACACGCCACGCCCGCCCGTTCGGTTCCCGGGGACCGCTCCCGGGTACGGCGACGCCCGCCGCCCAGGCGGGTGCCTGGCCGGCGGGCCGTCGCCCGTACGTCGAACGGTCAGTCGTCGTTCGTGATCGTGCCCACCGCCAGCGGGTCGGCGAACCGCAGGTTGAGCGGGCCGGCGACCGCGAACGCGATCTTCTCGTCCGCCTCGACCTTCCGGTCACCGCGCACGGTCACCGGGAAGGCCAGCGAGGTCTGCCCGGCGGGCAGGACCTGGCAGCCGACGTACGGGTCGAAGTCCGACCCGGCCGTGGCGGTCAGGCCGACGGCGGCGGCACAGATCGTCGTCGGCACCGACAACGGCCGCGACACGGTCGCGGTGAACGTCAACGTGCTGTCGCCCTTGTCGCCCTCGACCACCGAGGTGTCGCCGACGCGCAGCGACGGCTGGGCGCGGAACCGCGCGACCTGTGGGTCGTGGTCGCTGGCGCCCCGCGACCCGTCCCCGGTGAACTCGGCCGGCCAGTCGGCGTTGATGTGCGCCGCCCGCACCTGCACCAGGTCATCGTGGAGCGCGTCGTTGACGAAGAGGTTGTCCAGCGTCTGCGCCGAGCCCTGGAAGCTGTACGAGTACGCCGCCACCGGGACGTCGGCCACCAGGTCGTCCCAGAGGTTGTGCAGGCCCGCCTCGTACAGCGGGGCGAGCTGGTCCGACGGGGTCGGGTTCGCACCGGTGGCGATCGGGTCGTCCGGGCGCGGGAAGACGTTCAGGTCCCCGCCGTAGACCACCCGGGCGTTCGGGTCGGACTGCTCGATCGCGGTGACGATCGCCGCCCCGTACGCGGCCTGCTCGGTGCGCTGCCCGACCCGGCTGTCCGGGCCGGACGAGTAGTGGTTGCTCAGCGCGTACAGGGTGAACTGCTCGGTCGCGCCCGGCGCGGCCTTCACCACGAACTTGCCCAGCTGGGGCGCGCGGGTGAAGACGTTGTTGCCGTCCTTGCCGGTCGACGTGTCCGTGTCCGCCGGCAGCACCGCGTTGAGCGCCTTCGGGTTCTGCACGTCCGTGTTGGACGGCAGGCCGGCCGCGCGGTACTCCACCGTCGGGCTGGCACCCAGCAGCGGGTCGGTGGCGGTCGCCTCGGCCAGCGAGAGCCGGTCGGTGCGGTAGAGGAACGCCGAGGTGATGCCGCGGGCGTCCGCGCCGGTCCGGTCGTACGCCGCGGCGTAGGCCGGGCCACCGGCGGCCGCGACGGCGAGCGCCAGGTCCTGGAGGGTGTCCGGGGCGCCGTCGGCGTCGTTGCTGTCACCGCAGGCCAGCTCGGTGCCGGAAACCGTGCAGATGTCCTGGTCCTCGGCCTCCTGCACCAGGATCAGGTCCGGCGAGTGCAGGTCGGTCCGGATCTGGTCGGCGAGATTGCGAGGTGCTCGCGGTAGTCGGCCTCGTCGGCCGGCACGTAGTCGAACGGCGGCGACACGCCGGTGCAGCCCGCGTTGCCGGTGAAGTCGCAGCGTCGAACGGGTCGTCCCGGTAGTCGTACAGGTTCTCCACGTTGTAGGTCGCCACGGCGACTCGCGGGACCGGTCCGCCGGCGCGGGCGGGTTGTTCACCGACGGGTCGACGCCGGCGGTCAGGGAGAGCGCCTCCGGCTGCACGCTGAACTTGCTGAAGCCGTAGGAGACCGCGCCGTACGCGTCGGCGGCGAGGGTGTCGAACGTGCGGGCCGGCGGGAGCAGCGCGGTCGAGTCGCCGGCGGTGGCCTTCACGCCGCCGCCACCGAGCAGGATCCGCTGCCCGTTGCCGTTGTCGAAGAGCTGGCCCGGCACGTCGTCGAGCGGGTGCGCGTCCCGGAACACCCGGCGGGCGTACGGGTCGGTCCGCTTCATCAGCGGGTCCTCCCGGTCGACCACCCAGACCTCGGAGTCGGCGGTGGAGCCGAAGACGTCCCGGGGGCCGGTCACGCCGCTGCCGGCGCGGACCCGGAGCCGGGCGCCCTCGTGCCGCTCCCAGAACCGGTCCGCGGCGGTGGCGTCGGCCGGCGGGGTCGCGTCGTCCACCGTGACGTCGGTGTCCACGTCGAGCCCGGAGGCGAGCTTGCGGACCAGCGAGGCGCTGGAGAGCTGGGTCTGGTTGAAGTACTCCGACACCCGGGCGCGCAGCACGACCTCGTCGCCGACGGTCGGTGCGTAGCCGCCGATCAGCGTGGTGAACGAGCCCATGAAGACGAAGACGCCCTCCGAGCTGAGCGGGTCGCCGTCCTGGGCGCCCGTACGGCTCTGCAGGTAGAAGCCGTACTGGTCGGCGCCGGCCGAGGTGCGGGTGAGCGACTTCTGCGTGATCACACCGCGCACGTCGTACAGGGCGGAGCTGGTGCCGTTGCCGCTGGCCGGGGCGAGCGGCGAGCGGTCGGTCCGCGGGTTCTCGTCGTCCCGGGTCGGGCCCTGCACCTCGCCGACCGAGAGCACGGTGGTGACCTGGACGGTCAGCGTGCAGGTGGCGGTGCCGCCCTCGGCGTCGGTGGCGGTCAGCGTCACCGCGTACGCCCCGGCGGGCAGGCCGGTCGCGGTGACCGTGGCGGTGGCGGTCCCGCCGGTGGCGGTGGCCGGCGTGAGGGCCGTCCGGCTGATCGAGCCGGTGGCCGGCGTGGGGTTGACCGAGGTGACGGCGAGGTCGGTGACCGTGTCGTCCGCGTCGGTGGCGGTGACCTGGCGGGTGGCGGTCGCGCCCGCCTCCAGGGTCAGCGCGCCGCCGCAGTTGAGGGTGGCCGGGTGGTCGACCGGGCCGCCGCCGTCCACGGTGTGCGCGCCCAGACCGTCGAAGGTGTCGGTCGGCAGGCCCGTCCACTGGGCGGCCGGGTCGAACGCGTCGGACGGGTCGGTGTCCCCGATGGAGACCGACGGCAGCCGCCGCAGCGTGTTGTCGGCGGTGCTGGTCAGCCCGCTGCCCCACTCGGTACCGGGGTCGACGCCGACCTGGCCGATCGAGTCGAGCACCGCGCCGGCCTTGCGCAGCACGATCGCGTCGTCCCCGTTGAACAGCGACGCGCCGGTGGTCTGGTCGGCCTGGGCGAGGACCGCCGGGGCGGCCGAGGAGGCGGCGAAGACGAAGGCGTCGCCGGCGGCGACGGTGCCGCTCAGCGCGACGTTCGTCGGCGTGGTCGAGCCGTTGAAGTAGAGCTGGAGCTGGTAGCCGCCGGCGGTGAGGTCGACCGGGGAGCCGGTGCCGTTGAACAGCTCGATCGCCTTGTTGTTCGACGAGCCTTCGACGTACTCGGAGATGAACAGGTCGGTGGGCGCGGCGATGGCCGCGGTGGGTGCGACGCCGATGACCGGAAGGGTGACGGCGGCGGCGGTTGCGAGCGCGGCGTATCTGCGGCGCGGGCGCATAAGGCCTCCACGATGGGTGGACGGGGACTAACGCACGTTAAGTGTCGGTGCTGGCCGCCGTCCATCCCCCGCCGGGGGCGGTGTGGTGAACTCGCGGTCAGCGGGCGGCGTCGATCCGGTGCACCAGCTCGGCGACGTCCACGCTGTATTCGCACCACTCCCGGTCGGGGCGGTAGCCCAGCTCGGCGTTCACCTTGAGCATCGCCTCGTTGGCCTGGGCGTTCCAGGTCTGCACCTCGGCCAGCGTCGGCTCGGCCGAGCGCAGCTCCAGCAGCATCCGGGCCTTGATCGCCCGGTCGATGCCGTAGCCGCGGTGATCCTGCACCACGATCGTGTCGTACTGGTCGGCCCGGGTGGGGTGCTGCGCGGGCACCACCACCTCGGTCAGCCCGGCGACCTCGCCGCTCTGCTCGTGCAGGGCCAGCACGATGTACGGCTTCATGCCCCGCCGGTGCAGCGTGTCCAGGCTGTCCCGCAGCCGCTGCGGGTCGTACGAGCTGGGGCGCAGCTCGCCGTCGTCGACGTCGCGCACCTCGGCCTTGGCCCGCGCGTACGCCTCGATCAGGTCGTCCGGCGGGCCGCCCGGGCAGAACTCCAGGTGGTAGCCGGCGCCGATGCCGGTGGCCATCTCGGCCAGCGCCGGCCAGTCCACCGCGCCGAGGTCGAGCACGCTGCGGGTCTCGACGTACTCCCGGGTGAAGCCGAGCGACTCGTAGAAGGCGACGGCCGGCGTGTCACCGACCACCTCGACGCCGATCGACTGGAAGCCCTCCTGGTAGACCCGGCGGGCGGCGAGCAGGACCAGGTCACGACCCAGCCCGGTACGCCGGACGTCGGGGTGCACCAGCACCTCCAACACGCCGATGTCGCCGAGCAGCAGCACGTGCACGTGGCCGAGGATCGCGCCGGGCCGGCCGTCCGGCCCGGGCTCCGCCTGGGCGACCCAGGAGATCCGCCGCTCACCCGGCATCACCTCGGAGAGGTATTCCCGCAGGGAACTCTCCCGCCAGGGCGGGTCCTGCGGGAGGTCCGCCGCCAGGACCGCGTTCAGCGTGTCCAGCACGGACGCGACCTCGTCGGACGACGCGGTCCGGGGATCCCACTCGCGCACCATCACCCGTCTAGCTTGCCGTCATCGGCTGCCGGGGGGAAGTGTCCGGTCCGGCAATGTATGCGAACGATCACGTCACGTACGGCTGGACACCCCGTACTGGTTGGCCTTGTCGAAGACATCCTGGGCGTACCGGCGCACATCGTTGTAGGACAGGATGGCGCCCCACCAGTCGCCGGGGATGGTCATGTTCCGGCCACCCTTGCAGAGGTACCGGGCGGCGGCGAGCGCCGCGTCGTCCAGGTCGTGCGGGTCCTTGCGGCCGTCGTTGTCGGCGTCGACGCCGATCTCCTGCCAGGTGGTCGGGATGAACTGCATCGGCCCGATGGCCCGGTCGTAGACGGTGTCCCGGTCGAAGAGCCCCCGGTCGGTGTCGGTGATCCGGGACCGGCCGCCCTGCCCGTCGAGCGGATCGCCGATGATCTCCGGTTCGGCCCGGCCGGTCGACTGTAGGCTGGCGCCGTTGGCCTGCCCGTGCCGCGACTCGACGTACCCGATGGCGGCGAGCGTGGTCCAGCTCAGCTGGCAGCTGCGGTTGGTCTCGGCGAGCACCAGCTCGGCGTAGCCGTACGCCTGCATGGCCA
>NZ_JAEVHN010000396.1:0-5782 GCF_016803375.1 Micromonospora sp. 4G55 | reverse complement strand
CCGAAGCGGAACCCGAGTCGGACCCGGCGACGCCACCGGCGGACACGGCCACGCCGCCGGCCGCCGAGGCGGAGACGGCCACGGCGGACCGGCCGGCCACCACCCCGGAGGCCACCACCACCGCGCCGGCCGAGCCGCCGGCCGACCCGGAGCAGGTCCTGGCCGCGTACCGGTGGCGGCTGGACCCCGAGACGCTGCGCGAGGTCGTCGACGACGCCGACGAGCTGCGGACGCTGCGCCGGCGGCTGACCGAGAAGCTCGGCGCGTCCCTGGACAACCGGGCCCGGGCGCGGCTGCTCAGCCTGCGCGCGGTGGTCTCCCGGGTCGTCCACGACCTGGACGACGCGCTCGCCGACGGCCGGCTCGCCCTCACCTACGCGGACGCGACCGGCGAGCTGCGGCGGACCGCGCTGGCCCGGGCCCGGCTGGCGGAGCCGGCGGACACGGCCACGCCGCCGGCCGCCGAGGCGGAGACGGCCACGGCGGACCGGCCGGCCACCACCCCGGAGGCCACCACCACCGCGCCGGCCGAGCCGCCGGCCGACCCGGAGCAGGTCCTGGCCGCGTACCGGTGGCGGCTGGACCCCGAGACGCTGCGCGAGGTCGTCGACGACGCCGACGAGCTGCGGACGCTGCGCCGGCGGCTGACCGAGAAGCTCGGCGCGTCCCTGGACAACCGGGCCCGGGCGCGGCTGCTCAGCCTGCGCGCGGTGGTCTCCCGGGTCGTCCACGACCTGGACGACGCGCTCGCCGACGGCCGGCTCGCCCTCACCTACGCGGACGCGACCGGCGAGCTGCGGCGGACCGCGCTGGCCCGGGCCCGGCTGGCGGAGGTGCTGCGCTGGAAGGGCGAGTTCGCCGAGGCGGACCGGCTCTTCGCCGAGGCCAACTCGGCCGAACTGCCGGACCGGCTGCGGGCGGCGCTGCACGAGCACGCCGGCCGCTCCTGCTACGACCAGGGCCGACTGATGGAGGCCTGCGAGCACTTCGAGCGCGCCCTGGACCTGCGCCGGGCCGACGACCCGGAGCTGACCGAGCGGATCCGGGTCTGCCTGGACGCGGTGCACACCCGGGCCGCCGCCCGGGGCGGCTTCGGGCCGTACCCCCGCAGCCGGGAGGAGGTGCTGCGCGGGCGCAAGTCGCCGGTGCCCACGCTCGACGGCGGCCTGGGCCGGTGGGGGTACGCGGACGCCGACGGTGAGCTGGTCCTCGACTACCGGTACGCCGAGGCGCAGCCGTTCCGTGAAGGCCTGGCCTGGGTACGCCGCCCGGACGCGCCGGGCTGGGAGCTGATCGACGAGGCCGGCAGCACCCTGATCGGCCCCTCGTACGCGGCGGTGCGGGCCTTCTCCGACGGCCTGGCCTGGGTCTCGCTCGGCGGCGAGGCGGACTGGATGGCGATCGACTCCGAGGACACCGTGCTGGTGCCGGCGGGCTTCGAGGACGCCCGGCCGTTCACCGCCGGGGTCGCCGCGGTGCGCCGCGGCGGCTGGGGCGCGGTGGACCGCACCGGCCGGCTGGTCGTCCCGACCCGCTACCACGGCTTCCGCACCGCGCTGGCCGACGGCCGTCGGCTCGACGGCTTCACCGACGAGGGGCTGGCCGTGGTGGAACTGGGCGGCTTCCGGGGCGTGGTGGACCGCACGGGCAGGCTGCTGGTCGCGCCGGCCCACCCGGAGCTGGTGATCCACCCGGTGGCGTTCCTGGCCAACGACCGCACCGGCCGGTGGGGCGCGCTGGACCGGCGCGGCGAGCCGCTCATCGACCCGGTACACCCCGGCCCGGACGCGGTGCTGGCCGAGATCGACCTGCTGCTGACCGACGCGCATCCGGTGCTCTGAACCACCCCGCCGCCGCGCCGTCCGGTGGTCATGATCGGAGCGGACTAGGGTCGGGGCATGGAATTCCGACACCTGGGCCGTTCCGGCCTGATGGTCAGCGAGATCTCGTACGGCAACTGGATCACCCACGGCTCGCAGGTCGAGGAGGACGCGGCGCTGGCCTGCGTTCGCGCCGCCCTGGACACCGGCATCACCACCTTCGACACCGCCGACGTCTACGCCGGCACCCGCGCCGAGGAGGTGCTCGGCAAGGCGCTCGCGGGCGAGCGCCGTGAGGGCCTCGAGGTGTTCACCAAGGTCTACTGGCCGACCGGGCCGGGCCGCAACGACCGGGGCCTGTCCCGCAAGCACATCATGGAGTCGATCGACGGCTCGCTGCGCCGGCTGCGCACCGACTACGTGGACCTCTACCAGGCCCACCGGTACGACTACAGCACCCCGCTGGAGGAGACGATGTCGGCGTTCGCCGACATCGTGCACGCCGGCAAGGCGCACTACATCGGCGTCTCGGAGTGGAAGGCCTCGCAGATCCGTGAGGCCCACCAGCTCGCCCGCGAGCTGCGCATCCCGCTGGTGTCCAACCAGCCGCAGTACTCGATGCTCTGGCGAGTCATCGAGACCGAGGTCGTCCCCACCAGCGAGGAGCTGGGCATCGGGCAGATCGTCTGGTCGCCGATGGCCCAGGGTGTGCTCTCCGGCAAGTACCTGCCGGGCCAGCCGCCGCCCGCCGGCTCCCGCGCCACCGACGAGAAGTCCGGCGCCGGGTTCATCGCCCAGTGGCTGACCGACGAGGTGCTGACCCGGGTGCAGCGGCTCAAGCCCCTCGCGGAGCAGGCCGGGCTGAGCATGCCGCAGCTCGCCATCGCCTGGGTGCTGCAGAACCCGAACGTCTCGTCGGCGATCGTCGGGGCGTCCCGCCCCGAGCAGGTGCACGACAACGTCAAGGCGGCCGGCGTGAAGCTGGACGCCGACCTGCTCAAGGCGATCGACGAGATCGTCGAGCCGGTCACCGAGCGGGACGCGGCGAAGACCGAGAGCCCGGCCCAGCGGCCGTGACGCTCCCCCGGGCCGGCGCGGCGTCCGCGCCGGCCCGGGCTCTTTCCCGGGTACGCCGACCGGGAGCCGCCCCGCCGCTGCGCGGCGCTCCCGAACTCAGCCCTGCCAGAAGCGGATCAGGTCCAGCCCCAGGCCGTAGAGCCAGCTCGGCAGGCCGAGCAGGTCGCCGATCGCGAAGACCGCGTTGAAGAACCAGCCGCCGATGCGCGGGTTCCACAGCAGCGCGAAGAGCAGGATGAAGCCGTACGGGGCGAACATGTCGTACATCTTCCGCCACTGCGGGTTCAGCCACGGCTGGATCATGTTGCCGCCGTCCAGGCCGGGCACCGGGAGCAGGTTGAGCACGCTCGCGGTGAGCTGGAGGAACGCCAGCAGCGCCACCCCGGCCCAGAACTCGATCGGCCCGCCGAGGGTGCCCGTGCCGATCCGCAGCGCCGCCACCAGCAGCAGCGTGAACAGCACGTTGGTGGCCGGGCCGGCGAGGCTGACCAGGGTGTGCCGCAGCCGGCCCGGGATGGCGTGCCGGTCCACCCAGACCGCGCCGCCGGGCAGGCCGATGCCGCCGAGCAGCACCACCACCACCGGCAGCACGATCGACAGCAGCGGGTGGGTGTACTTGAACGGGTTCAACGTCAGGTAGCCCCGGTGGGCGATGTCCCGGTCGCCGGCCCGGAACGCGACCACCGCGTGGGCGTACTCGTGCAGGCAGAGCGAGACCAGCCAGCCCGAGACCACGAAGAGGAACACGTCGAACCGCACGTTGCCGAACCGGTTCCAGGCCATCGCCCCGCTGGCCACGAAGAGCGCGACCAGGGCCAGGAAGACCGGGCTGGGCCGGAACGCCGCCCGGGGCACGCCGAGCACCAGCGGCTCGCCGCCCGGGCGGTCGTAGCCCATCACTCCGCCGTCGGGAGCAGGCTCATCCGGTACTCCACCCGGTCGTCCTCCACGAGCGCGACCGAGGTGACGCCGGACGCCGCGAGCTCCCGCCAGGTCTGGCCGATCCACGATTCGGCGTCCGCCTGACTGCCGAACGACTCCGCCGGTCCATCGACCGACGCGCCGTTCGCGCCCTCGTACCGCCAGCTCCACGCCATGCCGCGTCTCCCCTCGCCGCTACACCGTCCCCCGGGGACGGACCCCCGCAAGCGTAGTCGGCCGTCCGCGCGGCGGCCCGACGCTCACCCCCGCCGACGCCCGGCCGGTGATCACCATGAGTGTCCCCGGCCGGTACGGTGGCGCGGTGCTGACTCAAGGAGTGGTGCTCAGCAACCGGTACCGGCTGGGCGAACGGGTGGCGACCGGCGGCATGGGCGCGGTCTGGCGGTGTGTCGACACGCTGCTGGACCGCGAGGTGGCGGTGAAGGTGCTGCTCCCGGCGCTGGTGGAGGACCCGGAGTTCACCAGCCGGTTCCACGCCGAGGCCCGGATGATGGCGGCCCTGCGGCACCCGGGCATCGTCGCGGTGCACGACTTCGGCTCGGCGACGCTGGCCGACGGCAGCCAGGTCAGCTACCTGGTGATGGAGTACGTCGACGGCGAGCCGCTGGTCACCTGGATCCGGCGCGCGGCCGGCTCGACCCGACGTCGACCATGTCGGTGGTGGCGCAGGCCGCCGCCGCGCTGCACGCCGCGCCCGGGCTGCTCGCCCGGTTCGGTGTCGGCGAGGCCCCGCTGGGCTGGCAGGGCACGGTCAGCGTGTGGCGCGATCCCGCGGACCTCGTGGCGTTCGCGTACCGTCACCCGGAGCACCGCGCCGCGATCAGCCGCACCCCCACCGAGGGGTGGTACGCGGAGGAGCTCTTCGCGCGGTTCGAGGTGCGCGACGTGGTCGGCGACCGGACGGTGCTGGGGTGGGTCGCCGACGGCGACGCGGCAACGGTGAAGGGACACGCATGAGGTTGGTGCGGTGGACGCCGGACGATCTCGTCCGGCGGCTGGACGACGTGGTCGCCGTCTACGGGGAGGCGATGAACTACCGCGTCGACCTGCTGGAGGCCCGCCGCGGCTACATCGCCACCCACGTGCGCCGCCCCGGCTTCCGCGCCGTCGCCAGCCTCACCACCGACGGCCGGCTGGCCGGCTTCGGGTACGGCTACCTGGGCGCGCCCGGGCAGTGGTGGCACGACCAGGTGCACCGGGCACTGGACCCGGCGGCCCGCCGGCGCTGGCTGACCGACTGCTTCGAGGTGGTGGAGCTGCACGTCCGGCCACCGGCGCAGGGGCACGGCCTGGGCACCCGACAGTTGACCGCCCTGCTCACGCTCGCCGAGGGCACCACCACCCTGCTGTCCACCCCCGAAGCCGACGAGCAGACCTCGCGCGCCTGGCGGCTGTACCGGCGGTTCGGCTTCGTCGACGTGCTGCGGCACTTCCACTTCCCCGGCGACGAGCGGCCCTTCGGCGTGCTCGGCCGGGACCTGCCACTGGCCGCCGCCGACCCGGCCGCCGCCGACCGGTCCGGCCCGGCGACGCGGTGATCCGACGGCGAGCCGCCTGGGCGTTGCTGGCCGTCCTCGTCCTCGCCCAGATCTGCTACCCGCTCACCACCGGCCCGACCCGGGCCCGGCTGACCGTGGTCACCGTGCTGCTGGGCTACCTGCTCGCGGTCGGCCACGCCCTGCTGCGCCGCGGCCCGCGTACGGCGGGGGCGCTGGTCGCGGTGGCCACCGGCGGCGGCTTCGCGATCGAGGCCCTCGGGGTCGCCACCGGCTTTCCGTTCGGCAGCTACGACTACTCCGGCGAACTCGGTCCGAAGCTGGCCGGGGTGCCGCTGATCATCCGCTGGCCTGGACCTGGATGGCGTGGCCCGCCTGGCTGGCCGCCGTCCGGGTGACCTCGTCCGGGCCCGGGCGGATCGCGCTGGCCGCCGTCGGGCTGGCCGC
>NZ_JAEVHN010000395.1:0-5791 GCF_016803375.1 Micromonospora sp. 4G55 | reverse complement strand
AGATCCACTCCGGGCGGGCTGCGGTGATCACCTGCACCCAGCCATCCTCGATGATCATCCTCAGCAGACAGACACCGGGGTTACGAGACGTCCCTTAGCGCGGCCTCGGCCTTGTCGAGCATCTTCTCGGCGTGAGTTGGGCCGAATCGTGCGGCGACTGCGCCAACGAACATTGCATTACTCAAGGCGGTCGCCCAGGCATGTCCCGCCTCTGCTTGCCATGGATCGAGGGGACAACCTGCCACGTCCTCCCACGCCCGAAGATATGCGGAGAAGCCGCCTGACGACGTCTCGGCGGACAGGGCGACGTCGAGCATGATCGGGCCAACTCGCGCGCTTCCCCAGTCGATCAGTCGAGGCCGCGTATCCTCGTCGTCTGCAACGACAACATTGTGTCCGTATACGTCGCCGTGTAGTAGCGCGGCGGGTAGCACGTGCAGCCCGACGTTGATGCGTTCGTCCCGGGACCATCGATGGAGCAGATCCAGGGCACGGTCGTGCACCGGATGGGGATTTTTGTGCTGGGCATCGTGAATCCACGACGGGGCGAAGTCCATCAACGCGTGGCGGCAGAAGCTCTCATCCACTCGGGGAAGGTCTACGGGAAGTTTGCTCGAACGCCCGAGGTATCGGTGGTGCAGGCGGGCCAAGCTCGCGAATACCACCGCCGGAACCTCCGCGTCCCACGGCAGCGTCGAGCCGGGATAGAACGGCGTCACCACCCACGGGCCGGAGTCATCAGTGCCAGCGTCAATCAGCTCCGGGAAGGCATCGGCGGCAGGTACCATCGCGATCTCATGCAGGGCGATCACCTCGGCGGAGGATGCACGCTTTGCGACGACCTCGAACCGGTCCCGCCCCCCGGTCGTCCGCATGGCGGTGACCTCAACCCGCTCGACAAGAGGTGAGTCCACGCCGCCAGCCAAGGGATGCCGCTGTCCGATCTCAATGGCGTCGAGATCAGTGGAGAGCCACCGGGCGAGGGCGACCTCCCGAACCGGAACGGTCAGGTTCGGCGGTGCCGCCATGGTGTCGGTGACCTTCCTTTGCTGTACAGCCAACCGTACAGCCAAGCCAGCCGACAGGCACCGATGACCGAGCGGCGGCAATGGACAGGTCGAGCAGATCAGCCGCACTGGCAGACGCCAGTCGACAGCGCTCCTGATCTTTGCAAGGCAGGGAAGCGGCGTGCCCGTTGCGTGCCCGTTGGCACGGAAGCCGAGGGTCAACGGCGGTCAGCTCCTGGACGTGGCCGCCCGCATGGCGGCGCAGGTCAAACCAGCCCACCGCCGTCCGACTTCCGGCGGTGTCCACACTTCCTAAACCGTGTGACGGAACCTTCGAGGCAGGTCACGGCGCGGCTATGGCCGGCTCCAACTCTGGAACATGTCTGCGTACGGATCGGGCTCGCCCGTGATGGGGTCGAGGCCGGCTAGGAACCGGCGGTCCTGTTCACGCCAGTGGACGAAAGGCTCGATGCGGCCCCACAGGGAGACATCGCTGAGCGGGCACTTGTCGAACTCGCCAAGCAATAGGCGCCTGAGGAACTCCGCCATCCCACATTCAAAAAGCGCCAGGCTGGGTTCGCCCCATGACACATGGCGTCGGTACACCACCACTGGCCACTGGTCCGGATCCGAGCCGCTCATCAGCCAGCCCAGAAGGTCGGGGTTGCTGCAGCCGACGCCCCAGGCGAGTACGGCGTCCGCCTCTAACTCCGTCCCTGCTACCCCACCCTCCTCTTCCCAGTGGTGGCGCAAGTTTGGCGTCTCGCCAGCGATCGTCCCACCGCCCCACACCGAGTCGACGGGCAGCGGCAGGAGGATGCTTAGTTGGCCGCCAATGCTGCCGCCGCCGTAGACCGCCATGAAGGCGCGATAGTCGGCCGGCAGACGGGCGCTCAACTGTTTTTCGGCGGCATCCCAGTCCACCTCTTCGTCGGCACCATGGGTCGGCGGCATGATCCGGGTAAGCGCATCGACTTGAGCAGCAGCCACGACTTCTACCCCTCGTTGGTTGTGCCGCGATACTAAAGATCGAGACTGACAGAGCGACCTTACGAGCCCACTGCAGGATTCCCCAGGGCACGTCGGGAGCCACGGTTGGGAGCCACCGGGACGAACGCGCGGCTGCCGGCGGGCACGCTGCCCTGGCCCGGCGGGGTGCCCGGTGCGCTGCTGCTGGCCGGTCTGACCGTGGCGCTGCTGCTCGCCATCCGGCGGCCGGTGGTGCGCCGGCTGGTGGCGGTCGCCACCGCCGCGGTGGTCCTCGGCACCCTCCCCGTCCGGATCTTCGCCAGCGGGTGGCCGCCGGCCGACTGGGTGATCGTCGGCTGCGCGGTGGGCCAGGGTGACGCGCTGGTGCTGCCGGTGACGGCCGGTCGGGCGGTGGTGGTCGACGCCGGTCCGGAACCGTCCGCCGTGGACGGCTGCCTGCGCCGGCTCGGCGTACGCGAGGTGTCGCTGCTGGTGGTGAGCCACTTCCACGCCGACCACGTGGGCGGGGGTCGCCGGGGTCTTCCGGGGGCGGCGGGTGGTCGAGGTGCGCACCCCAGGGCTCGTCGAGCCGGTGGCCGGGTGGGATCTGGTCGCCTCCGCGGCAGCCGGCGCGGTCGTACCCCGGGCCACCCCGGCGGGCTGGTCGTACCGGGCGGGCGGGGTGGAGCTGGTGGCGCTCGGGCCGCCGTATCCGCTGCACGGCACCCGGTCGGATCCGAACAACAACTCCCTGGTGCTGCGCGCCACGGTGGCCGGGGTGCGCATCCTGCTCGCGGGGGACGCCGAGACCGAGGAGCAGCGCGCCCTGCTGGACCGGGTGTCGCCCGATGGCCTGCGGGCCGAGGTGCTCAAGGTCGCCCACCACGGCAGCGCGTACCAGGATCCGGCGTTCCTCGACGCGGTCCGGCCCGCCGTCGCGCTGGTCGAGGTCGGCGTCGACAACGACTACGGACACCCCAGCCCGTCCATGCTGGCCCGGCTGGTCCGGGGCGGCGTGCGGGTGCTGCGTACCGACACGGACGGGGACGTGGCGGTGGTGACCGGCCGGCACGGCTTGGCGGTGGTGACGCGGGGCGTTGCGCCGGGACGACGATGAGCGGGTCGAGGGGATCGCCGGGGTGAGCCGCATTGTGGGGGTGGGCCCGCATTAACGTAAATGTCTGGATTTGCGCTGAGTGCGGGGTCGGCCGTCACAGCCGCCGGTGACCAGGCACGATCCCGCGGTGGACCGTGCCAAGATGGGCGGCGTGACCGCCGCCAGCCTTCCTCCTATTCTGCTCGTCCTCGGCGACGAGGAACTGCTCGCCACGCGCGCGGTGACGGAAGCGGTGGCGAAGGTCCGCAGCGTCGACCCCGACGTGGACGTCCGGGAGTACCAGGCCGGGTCGCTGACGGTCGGCGAGATCGCCGAGATGCTCAGCCCCTCGCTCTTCGGTGGGCGGCGGGTGCTGGTGCTCCGGGCCGGCCAGGACGCCCGGAAGGATCTCGCGACCGCGCTGCTCGCGTACGCGAAGAACCCCGACCCGGACGTCCAGCTGGTGGTGCTGCACCTGGGCGGGGCCAAGGGCAAGGCGTTCGCCGACGGGCTGAAGGCGGCCGGCGCCACCGTGGTGCCCGCGATGAAGCTCAAGGGCCACCGGGAGCGGGTGGCGTTCGTCCGGGACGAGATTCGCCGCAGCGGCGGGAAGTGCACCGAGGACGCCGCCGAGGCGCTGATCGCCGCCGTCGGCGGGGACCTGCGGGACCTTGCTGCCGCCTGCTCCCAGCTGATCGCCGACACCGACGGGCGGATCGGCGCCGACACGGTGGCCCGGTACTACCGGGGCCGGGTCGAGGTGACCGGCTTCACGGTCGCCGACGCGACCATGATCGGCGACATCCCGGGGGCGCTGGAGGCGCTGCGCTGGGCCCTGCACGTCGGGGTCGACCCGGTGCCGATCGCCGACGCCCTCGCCGACGGGGTACGCACCGTGGCCCGGGTCGCCGCCGCCGGCCGGGGCGACCCGTACCAGCTCGCCAGCACCCTCGGCATGCCCGCCTGGAAGGTCAAGAACGCGCAGCAACGGGCCCGGGGCTGGACCCCGGAGGGCCTGGTCGAGGCGATGCGGGCCGCCGCCGAGTGCAACGCGGCGGTCAAGGGCGGCGCGGACGACCGGGCGTACGCGCTGGAGAAGGCGGTCTTCTCCGTCGCGGCCGCCCGGCGGGGCGGCGCCCGGTGACCCGCCCCACCCGGACGGCGTGGAGCACCGTGCCCGGCGAGGACGAGCGGTACCGCCCGCTCTACGCCCGGGCGCTCGGACTGCGCGTCGTCAACCCGGGTGGGGTGCTCTGCTTCCTCTTCTTCGAAGGCGCGGTGGCGCTCGCCGTGCTGCTCGCCCTGGCCGAGCTGGTGAGTTGGTGGGCGGCGGTGGTGCTGCCCGCCGCCGTGGCGCTGATGGTCAAGCTCAACGACATGGTGGCCGAACGGGTCGTCCGCTCGGCGGCGCTCGTGCCGGAGCAGGAACGGGACCGGTTCCGGCGGCAGATGGAACCGGTCGTCGGGCGGGCGCGGGTGCCCCGCACCCTGCCCGGCATGGTCGTCGCCGCCGAACCGTCGCCCGCGCCGCCGTGGGAGCGGCAGCAGGGCACGCCGGGGTGGCGGCCGGGGGCGCGCTGGTCCACCGGCTCGGACGGGGATTCCGCCGCCCGGTCCTGACCCGTCCCGGGTCGTCCGGGACCGTGGTCAACCCCCGTTTGCGCCATGTCGGGGTGTCGGGCCGCCAGGACCGCCCAACACGCCGCAAATGGGGGTCGATCAGGGCCGACCGGGGCTCAGGAACGCAGACAGCCTGAAGCCCCGGGCTACACCCGGGGCTTCAGGTCAGGTCTGAGGTCGCTCGGTCAGGCCGAGAGCGAGCCGACGCGCTTCGAGATCGCCGACTTCCGGTTGGCCGCCTGGTTGGCGTGGATGACGCCCTTGCTGGCAGCCTGGTCCAGCTTGCGGGCCGCGTCACGCATGAGAACGGTGGCCTTCTCGGCGTCACCGGCCTCCGCAGCCTCGTGGAACTTCCGGATGGCGGTCTTCAGCGACGACTTGACCGACTTGTTACGCAGCCGGCGCTTCTCGTTCTGCCGGTTGCGCTTGATCTGGGACTTGATGTTCGCCACGCGACAGCCTCGTCTTGATAGCTCGGTTTGGTCTGCTTCCGCGCGCGACAAGCAGGCGTCATCGCTGCGCGAAGAGCCAGGTTACCAGGTTGGCCGGGACGAGCCAAAACGACTCAGCTCCAGCCCCGCCGGGAGGCCAGCCAGCGCAGTGCCTGCTCCCCGCTGAACCGCTGGTGCGCGCCCAGATGCGGGGAGAACGCCGGCGCGGGGCGCGGGACGGGTGGGGCCGGTGGTGGGCCGCGCCGGCGGAGGTGAGGTAGTAGCCGGCCAGCGCGGCTAGCGTCACGTCGAGGGCGTCCGGCGGGGCGCCGGCCGCGGCCGGATGGCCGGCGAAGATCGCGTCCACGGGGAGCCCGTCGGCGTACCCGGTGATGAGCAGGCCGGCCAGGTCGAACCAGGCGGGGCCGTGGCAGATCCAGTTCCAGTCGCAGAACCAGGCCCGCCCGCCCGCGTCGAGCAGCACGTTGTCCACCCGCAGGTCGCCGTGGACCAGGCCGCGGCCGGCGGCGGCGTACCCGGCAGCCGGGATTCCAGCGCGACCAGCTCGGGCAGGCGGCCGTGCGCGGCGGCCGGCATCGGCGGTACCGGTTCGCGCCCGGCGGCCACCTCACCCCACCAGAGGATGTCGTCGCGGGCCAGGTCGGCCA
>NZ_JAEVHN010000394.1:0-5804 GCF_016803375.1 Micromonospora sp. 4G55 | reverse complement strand
CGCGCTGCTGCCGACGCCACCGGCGGTGCCGGGCGCGCTGGTCACCGCGCTGGTCGCGATCGGCGTCCACCCCGTCCGGGCCCGGGTGCAGCGCGGGGTGGACCGGCTGATCCACGGCGAGGCGGTCGAGCCGCTCGGCGTGGTACGCGGTGTCGGGCACCGGATCAGCGCCGCCGAGGACGCCGCCGACGCGCTGACCGGGGTGGCGCAGAGCCTCACCGACCTGCTCCGGCTCGGCGCCTGCGACATCGAGGTGGACGCCCGGACGCGGCAACCACCCACGGTGGCGTCACCGGGCCGGTGGGCGCACCGCTGGTGCTGCCGCTGCGCCGGGGCGAACGGGAGATCGGCCGGCTGGTCGCCTGGGCGCGCGCGGGGGGAGCGGCTGGACGGACGTACCCGGGCCGCCCTGGTGGACCTGCTGCCGCTGGTCTCGGCGGCGGCCAGCCTCGCCGCCACCGGCCGGGCCCTGGCCGGCTCGCGGTCCCGGCTGGCCGAGGCGCGCGAGGAGGAGCGGCGCAAGCTGCGCCGGGACCTGCACGACGGCCTGGGACCGGCGCTGGCCGGGGTGGCGCTGGGCCTCCAGGCGGCCCGGAACCTGCTCACCGCCGACCCGGCCGCCGCCGGGCAGCTGCTGGACCGGCTGCGCGAGGAGACCGACCAGCGCGTGGAACAGGTGCGCGACCTGGCCCGGGGGTTGCTGCCGCCGGTGCTGGGCGAGCGCGGCCTGACCCCGGCCCTGCACGAGCTGGCCCGCCGGTACGACGGCTCCGGCCTGGCGGTGCTGGTGGACGCCGCGCCGCTGCCGTTGCCGGAGCCGGTCGCCACCGCCGTCTACGGCATCGTCTCCGAGGCGGTCCGCAACGCGCACCGGCACTCCGGCGCGATGCTGTGCCGGGTGGACGTGGCCCGGGACGCCGCAGGGCTCACCGTCCGGGTCACCGACGACGGCAAGGGCGTGACCCCGGGGACGCCGGCCGGGGTGGGCATGCTCTCCATGCGGGAACGGGCCGAGGGGATCGGCGGGGTGTGCGTGGTGGGCCCGGGCGAGCCGGGCGGGACCCGGGTCACCGTGCGGGTGCCGGCCGACCGCCTCCCGCCGGTCGAGCCGGATGCGCCCGCCGGCGAGCCGGTGGTCGCACTGGCGGCGCCGGCCGGAGTCGGGGCCGGCGAGGATCGCGCGTTGGCGGTACGGCCGTGACGGCGGAGGTGATCCGGGTCGCCGTGGTGGACGACCATCCGGTGTTCCGGCTCGGCATGACGGCGCTGCTGGCCTCCACGCCGGGGCTGGCGGTGGTCGGCGAGGCGGCCGACGCCGACGAGGCACTGCGCGTCGCGGACCTGCACCGCCCGGACGTGGTGGTGATGGACCTGCACCTGGGTGGCCGGTCCGGGGTGGAGGCCACCCGGGAGATCGTGGCCCGGCACCCGGGCACCGGCGTGCTGGTGGTGACCATGCTGGACGACGACGACTGGGTCTTCGCCGCGCTGCGCGCCGGCGCGCGGGGTTACCTGCTCAAGGGCGCCGCCCCGGCGGAGGTCGACCGGGCCGTCCGGGCGGTCGCCAACGGCGAGGTGCTGCTCGGGCCGGTGGTCGCCGCCCGGGCGGTCAGCTTCCTCGCCGGGGCGCGCTCCGGGGTGGCGGCGCCGTTCCCGGAGCTGACCGACCGGGAGCGGGAGGTGCTGGACCTGGTCGCCCAGGGACTGAGCAACGTCATCATCGCGCGGCGGCTGACGCTCAGCCCGAAGACCGTGCGCAACCACCTGTCCAACGTGCTCACCAAGCTCCAGGTCGCCGACCGCAGCCAGGCCATCGTCCGCGCTCGGGAGGCGGGACTCGGTCAGCCCTGAGCCCGGCGCCGGGTCAGCTCCCGAATTCCGGGTGCTCGGCTCGACGGCGCAGATCCGGTTCCAGTTCCTGATGCTCCGGCTGCTGCCGCACCTGCCCGGGCGGGACCGCATGATCGGGCGGGTCGCCGAGCCGATCCGCCGGGCCGCGAACGCGATCACCCTGCCCGATCCCGTCCCGGCGCCGCGCGGTGCCTGAGGAGGGGTACGGCGGATCAGGGCCGAGGCGGTTGCCCGCCGAGTCGACCGGCGTACGTGTCGCGCAGCTCCGCCCAGCCGAAGTCCTTCGCCTCCGCGCCCCGGATCGGGCCGACCGGGTCGCCGGCCAGCAGGTGGTCGGCGACGTCGAGGCAGAGGTGCCAGCCGGCGGCCACCATCGGTAGCATTCCCCGCTCGGCGAGGGTGTGTCGCAGCACCAGCCGGGTGCCGGTGCCGGACGGGGTCAGCTCCCACCGGAGCAGGTCGTCACCCCAGGTGTATTCGAGCAGGTGGGGTGGCTCGGCCCGGCGTACCGTCGCGGGTTGCGCCACGGCCGTGTCGCCGTCGACCATGGTGAGCGTCGCGGCGCCCGGGGCGCCGAGGTCGCGGTCGGCCAGGAACGGCGCCCACTCGCGCAGCCGGGCCGGGTCGGTCAGCGCCGCCCACACCTTCTCCGGCGCGTGCCGCAGCTCGCGGACGAACAGCAGCGTCCACCGGTCGCCGGCGGGCTCGGCGTCGATCTCGGCCGGCGGGCCGGGGCGGAACGAGTCGCGGTCCATGGTCACTCCTTGTCGAGGTGGCGCTCCAGGGCGTCCAGGTGCGCGGTCCACATCTCGCGGTACGGCGCGAGCCAGCCGTCCACGGCGCGGAACGGGCGTACGTCGAGGCGGTAGATGCGGTGCTGCGCGGCCGTGCGGCAGGAGACGAAGCCGGCCTCGCGCAGCACCTTGAGGTGCTTGGAGACGGCCGGCTGGCTCATGCCCAGCACGTCGACCAGCTCGCCGACGCTGCACTCCGAGCGGCGCAGCGCGTCGAGGATCCGGCGTCGGGTGGGCTCGGCCAGCACGGCGAAGGCGTCGACGGACACCGCCACAATATGCCGCATCGCTCATATGCCTGTCAAGGAATGAAGGTTCGTCCAGGACCGGAGGCGACGGCGCCGCCGCCTCCATATGCTCGGCGCATGGAACTGCGGATCTTCACCGAACCCCAGCAGGGCGCCAGCTACGACCAGCTGCTCGCCGTGGCCCGCGCCGTCGAGGATGCCGGGTACGGCGCCTTCTTCCGCTCCGACCACTACCTGAGGATGGGCGCGGTGAGCGGGGCGCCCGGGCCGACCGACGCCTGGACCACGCTGGCCGGCCTGGCCCGCGACACCTCCCGCATCCGGCTCGGCACGCTGATGACCGCGGCCACCTTCCGGCTGCCCGGACCGCTCGCCATCACCGTGGCGCAGGTCGACCAGATGAGCGGCGGCCGGGTCGAGCTGGGCATCGGCACCGGCTGGTACGCCGAGGAGCACACCGCGTACGGCATCCCGTTCCCGACGCTCGGGGAGCGGTTCGCGCGGCTGGAGGAGCAGCTGGCGGTCATCACCGGGCTCTGGGCGACGCCGGTCGGCAAGACCTTCGACCACCCCGGGACGTACTACCCGGTCACCGACTCGCCGGCGCTGCCCAAGCCGGTGCAGCAACCGCGCCCGCCGATCCTGCTCGGCGGGATGGGGCCGAAGCGCACCCCGCGGCTGGCCGCCCGCTACGCCGACGAGTTCAACCTGCCCTTCGCCTCGATCGAGGACACCGTCGCGCAGATCGCCCGGGTTCGCGAGGCGTGCGCGGAGATCGACCGTGACCCGGCCACCATGCGCTGGTCCAACGCCCTGGTGCTCTGCTGCGGACGCGACGAGGCCGAGGTCGCCCGCCGGGCCGAGGCGATCGGCCGGGAGCCCGCCGAGCTGCGCGACAACGGCCTCGCCGGCACCCCGGCCGAACTGGTCGACAAGATCGGCCGGTACGCCGAGGCCGGCAGCGAGCGGATCTACCTCCAGCTGCTGGACCTCACCGACCTGGACCACCTGGAGCTGGTCGCCGCGGAGGTGATGCCGCAGCTCTGAGCGCCGGCCGGTCAGCGCGCCCGCAGGCCGCCCGGCTCGCGCAGCACGGTGTCCAGCCGGCCGTCCCGGTCGCTGTCCAGATAGGTGATGTCCGGGACGCCGTCGCCGTCCAGATCGAACTGCACCACGTCGGCGATCCCGTCGCCGTCCAGGTCGGTGACCACCTGGGTCGACCCGTCCACGTGGTGGGTGACGATCGAGACCGCACCCGGCCCGGCCGCGCGCGGCGGCGGGCCGGGGGTCGGCGGGGTGGGCTCCGGCTCGGGCGCCCCCGCACCCGGTTCCGCTCCGCCCTCGGGCGCGGCGGCGGACGACCCCTCCTCCGGGAGGTGGTCGTCGTACGGCTCGGTGAGGGGCATGGGGCAAGTCTCCCACCGCGACCGGGCCCACCGCCGGGTGAGTGAGCCGATCTCTCATCCTAGACCGGCGGTGACGGCTGGGACCGCTGCGACGGGAGTGTCGGACCGGGCCGCTAGCCTGCCGCGCGTGGCACCTGGCGAGTACGTCCAGCAGACGCTGGCCGGTCTGGATCCGACAGCGGGCGGCGGGGTGGACCCGGCGCTGCCGCTCTACGCGACGACCTTCGTGGTGGTCGACCTGGAGACGACGGGCGGCGCCCCGGACGGCGGCGGCATCACCGAGATCGGCGCGGTCAAGGTGCGCGGCGGCGAGGAGCTGGGCGTGCTGGCCACCCTGGTCAACCCGGGGGTGCCGATCCCGCCGTTCATCACCGTGCTGACCGGCATCACCCAGGCCATGCTGATCCCGGCCCCGCCGATCGAGCAGGTGCTGCCGAGCTTCCTGGAGTTCATCTCCGACGCCGTGCTGGTCGCCCACAACGCCCCCTACGACGTGGGCTTCCTCAAGGCGGCCTGCGCGAAGCACGGCTACCGCTGGCCCAACCCGCGGGTGCTCGACACCGCCGCCCTGGCCCGCCGGGTGCTCACCCGCGACGAGGTGCCCAACCGCAAGCTCGGCACCCTCGCCGCCTACTTCCGCACCGCCACCCAGCCCACCCACCGCGCTCTGGACGACGCGAAGGCCACCGTCGACGTGCTGCACGGGCTGATCGCGCGGCTGGGCGGGCACCGGGTGGACACGGTCGGCGAGGCCATCGAGTTCGCCCGCGCGGTCACCCCCACCCAGCGCCGCAAGCGGCACCTCGCCGAGGGCCTGCCCAAGGTGCCCGGGGTCTACATCTTCCGGGCCGCCGACGACCGGCCGCTCTACGTCGGCACCTCCGGCGACATCGCCACCCGGGTGCGCAGCTACTTCACCGCGGCGGAGAAGCGGGCCCGGATCTCGGAGATGCTGGCCGCCGCCGAGCGGGTGGAGGCGGTCGAGTGCGCCCACCCGCTGGAGGCCGAGGTCCGGGAGCTGCGGCTGATCGCGGCGCACGCCCCGCCGTACAACCGGCGCTCCAAGTTCCCCGAGCGGATGGTCTGGCTCAAGCTGACCGACGGTCCCTATCCACGGCTGTCGGTGGTGCGCAGCCTCGCCCCCGGCGACACCGCGTACCTGGGGCCGTTCCGCTCCAAGCAGGCCGCCGAGCTGGCTGCCGCCGGCTTCCACGACGCCGTCCCGCTGCGCCAGTGCACCCACCGGCTCTCGCTGCGCACGGTCACGCCGGCCTGCGCGCTGGCCGAGCTGGGTCGCTGCCCGGCGCCCTGCGAGCACCGGATCACCCCCGAGGAGTACGACCACCGCGCCGCCGCCCCGTTCCGCACGGCGACGGCCAGCGACCCGCAGGTGGTGGTCGACGCCCTGCTCGCCCGGATCGAGACGCTGTCGGCGGGCCAGCGCTACGAGGAGGCGGCGGTGGTGCGCTCCCGGCTGGCGGCGGTGCTGCGGGCGAGCGTACGCA
>NZ_JAEVHN010000393.1:0-5842 GCF_016803375.1 Micromonospora sp. 4G55 | reverse complement strand
GCGCGGATAGTCGCCGCTTGATGGTGTGACGGGGGACGCGCCCGGCCGAGTTGACGATCAACTCGCCGGGCGCGTACCTTTCTCTCTGCCAGCGCGGAACGGACGAAACAGGCGAAAGCCTGCAAGGCCGGAGCGCGGGAATGGTCTGAGGGTCGGCCGGGTTGCTATCCGGTACGGTCCTGGACACCGGGCCCCCGAGGTTTGCGAAAGCCGGTGGGAGTGCGGGAATGACTCCGGGGTCGGATGGGTTGAGTCCCATGTGAGCTTGGACCGGGCGGTGCCCCGAAGACGCTGCGAGGCGGATTTGGTGAGGCGGAGCCGACCGGGTATGGTTCATCGCCGGTAGGGAACCGGGCGAGCGTGCGGGTGACTGCAGCGGCCGGCCTGTCGGAAGCCATGAGGTCAGCGGTGAGAGCCGGTGGTTTTGTGGTGCCCGTAATTGTGGTGGAAGTGGTGCGGATCGCGATAGAGCGGTTTGACACGGCGGATATCAGCGGGTAACGTAGTAAAAGTGCCCGGCGCGGAAAGCGCCGGTCGCGACAAGAGCGAATAGCCCCGGGTCGGGGGTCCTCTTCGGGGGGTTTCCGGGCGGTGTGTGGTTGTTCTTTGAGAACTCAACAGGGTGCTTGTAAAGCCAGTGCCAATTATGATTTATACCCCGGACTGGTCAGGCTTTGTGTCTGGCTGGTTGGGATTCCTTTGGCAACACTTTTGTTGTCAGGACAGTTTTTCGACAAAGTTTTTGTTGGAGAGTTTGATCCTGGCTCAGGACGAACGCTGGCGGCGTGCTTAACACATGCAAGTCGAGCGGAAAGGCCCTTCGGGGTACTCGAGCGGCGAACGGGTGAGTAACACGTGAGCAACCTGCCCTAGGCTTTGGGATAACCCTCGGAAACGGGGGCTAATACCGAATATGACCTGGCCTCGCATGAGGCTTGGTGGAAAGTTTTTCGGCCTGGGATGGGCTCGCGGCCTATCAGCTTGTTGGTGGGGTGATGGCCTACCAAGGCGACGACGGGTAGCCGGCCTGAGAGGGCGACCGGCCACACTGGGACTGAGACACGGCCCAGACTCCTACGGGAGGCAGCAGTGGGGAATATTGCACAATGGGCGGAAGCCTGATGCAGCGACGCCGCGTGAGGGATGACGGCCTTCGGGTTGTAAACCTCTTTCAGCAGGGACGAAGCGTAAGTGACGGTACCTGCAGAAGAAGCGCCGGCCAACTACGTGCCAGCAGCCGCGGTAAGACGTAGGGCGCGAGCGTTGTCCGGATTTATTGGGCGTAAAGAGCTCGTAGGCGGCTTGTCACGTCGACCGTGAAAACTTGGGGCTCAACCCCAAGCCTGCGGTCGATACGGGCAGGCTAGAGTTCGGTAGGGGAGACTGGAATTCCTGGTGTAGCGGTGAAATGCGCAGATATCAGGAGGAACACCGGTGGCGAAGGCGGGTCTCTGGGCCGATACTGACGCTGAGGAGCGAAAGCGTGGGGAGCGAACAGGATTAGATACCCTGGTAGTCCACGCTGTAAACGTTGGGCGCTAGGTGTGGGGGGCCTCTCCGGTTCCCTGTGCCGCAGCTAACGCATTAAGCGCCCCGCCTGGGGAGTACGGCCGCAAGGCTAAAACTCAAAGGAATTGACGGGGGCCCGCACAAGCGGCGGAGCATGCGGATTAATTCGATGCAACGCGAAGAACCTTACCTGGGTTTGACATGGCCGCAAAACTCACAGAGATGTGAGGTCCTTCGGGGGCGGTCACAGGTGGTGCATGGCTGTCGTCAGCTCGTGTCGTGAGATGTTGGGTTAAGTCCCGCAACGAGCGCAACCCTCGTTCGATGTTGCCAGCGCGTTATGGCGGGGACTCATCGAAGACTGCCGGGGTCAACTCGGAGGAAGGTGGGGATGACGTCAAGTCATCATGCCCCTTATGTCCAGGGCTTCACGCATGCTACAATGGCCGGTACAATGGGCTGCGATACCGTGAGGTGGAGCGAATCCCAAAAAGCCGGTCTCAGTTCGGATCGGGGTCTGCAACTCGACCCCGTGAAGTCGGAGTCGCTAGTAATCGCAGATCAGCAACGCTGCGGTGAATACGTTCCCGGGCCTTGTACACACCGCCCGTCACGTCACGAAAGTCGGCAACACCCGAAGCCGGTGGCCCAACCCCTTGTGGGAGGGAGCCGTCGAAGGTGGGGCTGGCGATTGGGACGAAGTCGTAACAAGGTAGCCGTACCGGAAGGTGCGGCTGGATCACCTCCTTTCTAAGGAGCACCTTCACCCGAAAGGGTGCAAGGAGCCCGCGCCATCCGAATGCGATGGTGGGGTGCTCAATGGCGGAGACACTGGTTAGTCGGATGCCGGCAACGGCCCGGACACCTAGTACAGCCACCTCGGTGGTGGGAACGGTTCCTCCTGGTGCGGCTGGGGTTCGGCGTAAAGCACCCTGTTGGGTCCTGAAAGAACAACCCACGGTTGTCTTTCAGAACCATGACCCCACCTGTGGTGGGGGACGGTTGCCAGGCATGACCTGGCCCTGCAAACGGGATCCCTGTGGGGGTCGAGGTGTGGGGCGGATCGGGTTGTGGGTTGGTCGTTTGTTGAGAATTGCACAGTGGACGCGAGCATCTTTGTGGTCAAGTTGTCAAGGGCGAACGGTGGATGCCTTGGCACCAGGAGCCGATGAAGGACGTGGGAGGCCGCGATAGGCCTGGGGGAGCTGTCAACCAAGCTGTGATCCCAGGGTGTCCGAATGGGGAAACCCGGCACCAGTCATGTGGTGTCACCTGCACCTGAACACATAGGGTGTATGGAGGGAACGCGGGGAAGTGAAACATCTCAGTACCCGTAGGAAGAGAAAACAAATTTAGTGATTCCGTGAGTAGTGGCGAGCGAAAGCGGATTGAGGCTAAACCGGCTGCGTGTGATACCTGTCAGGGGTTGCGTGGTCGGGGTTGTGGGACCCTGCTGAACAAGCTGACACTTGTTCGAGAAGTTACAAAGTCAGTGGCTAGCCGAATGGTGTGGAAAAGCCAACCGTAGACGGTGATAGTCCGGTACGTGAAAGTTGCTGACCTTCTGTGGGTGTTCCCGAGTAGCGGCGGACCCCTGAAATCTGCCGTGAATCTGCCAGGACCACCTGGTAAGCCTAAATACTTCCTGGTGACCGATAGCGGACGAGTACCGTGAGGGAATGGTGAAAAGTACCCCGGGAGGGGAGTGAAATAGTACCTGAAACCGTTCGCCTACAATCCGTCGGAGCCTTGCGGGGTGACGGCGTGCCTTTTGAAGAATGAGCCTGCGAGTTAGTGGCATGTGGCGAGGTTAACCCGTGTGGGGGAGCCGTAGCGAAAGCGAGTCTGAATAGGGCGATTCAGTCGCATGCTCTAGACCCGAAGCGGAGTGATCTAGCCATGGGCAGGCTGAAGCGCGGGTAAGACCGCGTGGAGGGCCGAACCCACCAACGTTGAAAAGTTGGGGGATGACCTGTGGTTAGGGGTGAAAGGCCAATCAAACTCCGTGATAGCTGGTTCTCCCCGAAATGCATTTAGGTGCAGCGTCGCGTGTTTCTTGCCGGAGGTAGAGCACTGGATGGTCTAGGGGGCCCACAAGCTTACCGAAATCAGCCAAACTCCGAATGCCGGTAAGTGAGAGCGCGGCAGTGAGACTGCGGGGGATAAGCTTCGTAGTCGAGAGGGAAACAGCCCAGATCACCAGCTAAGGCCCCTAAGCGTGTGCTAAGTGGAAAAGGATGTGGGGTCGCATAGACAACCAGGAGGTTGGCTTAGAAGCAGCCACCCTTTAAAGAGTGCGTAATAGCTCACTGGTCAAGTGGTTCCGCGCCGACAATGTAGCGGGGCTCAAGCACACCGCCGAAGCTGTGGCATTCACATTTCAACCTCGCTTGGACTTGATTCCTTGTGCAGGTGTGTGGATGGGTAGGGGAGCGTCGTGCCGCGGGTGAAGCAGCGGGGTGACCCAGTTGTGGACGCGGCACGAGTGAGAATGCAGGCATGAGTAGCGAAAGAAGGGTGAGAAACCCTTCCGCCGGATGACCAAGGGTTCCAGGGCCAGGCTAATCCGCCCTGGGTGAGTCGGGACCTAAGGCGAGGCCGAGAGGCGTAGTCGATGGACAACGGGTTGATATTCCCGTACCCGCGAAAGAGCGACCCTGACGAACCTCGCTGTGCTAACCACCCGAACCGCCGGAGGTCTTCGGACCGATGGTGGGGAGCGTGGGAACCTGGCGGGTAGTAGTCAAGCGATGGGGTGACGCAGGAAGGTAGCTGAGCCCGGCCGGTGGTTGTGCCGGGGTAAGCGTGTAGGCCGCACCATAGGCAAATCCGTGGTGCATGAAGGCTGAGACGTGATGCCGAGCCGATTCAGGTGAAGTCAGTGATCCTATGCTGCCGAGAAAAGCCTCTAGCGAGTTCTTAGCGGCCCGTACCCCAAACCGACACAGGTGGTCAGGTAGAGAATACCGAGGCGATCGGGCGAACTGTGGTTAAGGAACTCGGCAAATTGCCCCCGTAACTTAGGGAGAAGGGGGGCCGGAGACGTGAAGCCCCACGCGGGTGGAGCGTTGTATGGCCGCAGAGAGCAGGGGGAAGCGACTGTTTACTAAAAACACAGGTCCATGCGAAGAAGTAATTCGATGTATATGGACTGACGCCTGCCCGGTGCTGGAACGTTAAGGGGACCTGTTAGCTCTTCGGGGCGAAGCGGAGAACTTAAGCGCCAGTAAACGGCGGTGGTAACTATAACCATCCTAAGGTAGCGAAATTCCTTGTCGGGTAAGTTCCGACCTGCACGAATGGCGTAACGACTTCCCCACTGTCTCAACCACAGGCCCGGCGAAATTGCATTACGAGTAAAGATGCTCGTTACGCGCGGCAGGACGGAAAGACCCCGGGACCTTTACTATAGCTTGACATTGGTATCCGAATTAGCTTGTGTAGGATAGGTGGGAGCCGATGAAGTCCATACGCCAGTATGGGTGGAGGCAATCTTGAAATACCACTCTGGTTGATTTGGGTATCTAACTTCGGACCGTTATCCGGTTCAGGGACAGTGTCTGGTGGGTAGTTTAACTGGGGCGGTTGCCTCCTAAAGGGTAACGGAGGCGCCCAAAGGTTCCCTCAGCCTGGTTGGCAATCAGGTGTTGAGTGCAAGTACACAAGGGAGCTTGACTGTGAGACTGACAGGTCGAGCAGGGACGAAAGTCGGGACTAGTGATCCGGCACTTGCGAGTGGAAGCGGTGTCGCTCAACGGATAAAAGGTACCCCGGGGATAACAGGCTGATCTTCCCCAAGAGTCCATATCGACGGGATGGTTTGGCACCTCGATGTCGGCTCGTCGCATCCTGGGGCTGTAGCAGGTCCCAAGGGTTGGGCTGTTCGCCCATTAAAGCGGTACGCGAGCTGGGTTTAGAACGTCGTGAGACAGTTCGGTCCCTATCCGCCGTGCGCGTAGGATACTTGAGAAGGGCTGTCCCTAGTACGAGAGGACCGGGACGGACGAACCTCTGGTGTGCCAGTTGTCCCGCCAGGGGCACGGCTGGTTAGCTACGTTCGGAAGGGATAACCGCTGAAAGCATCTAAGCGGGAAGCTCGCTTCAAGATGAGGTATCCMACATCCTTTGGATGGGTAAGGCCCCAGCTAGACGACTGGGTTGATAGGCCGGAAATGTAAGCCCGGTAACGGGTTCAGTTGACCGGTACTAATAGGCCGAGGACTTGACTACAAAGCTGCTACGCGTCCACTGTGCAACTCCCGACAAACGAACAACGACACCAGCGCCAACGCGCGGTGGTTGTTTGACATGTCGATAGAGTTACGGCGGTCAT
>NZ_JAEVHN010000392.1:0-5882 GCF_016803375.1 Micromonospora sp. 4G55 | reverse complement strand
GTGCCGGCGCGCGCCGCCCGCCCGGCACCAGCTCGGGCCGGCGCCGGGCGGCGACGTCCTCCACCCAGCCCACCAGCAGGGTCACCACCCCGACCAGGGCGAAGACCAGCACCACCCGGATGGCCAGGCCGAGCGGGTCCTGGTGCGACCAGCCGACCACGTCGACCAGCGGGGTGAGCAGCACCACGAACGACATGTGCCAGAGGTAGACGGTCAGCGCCCGGCGGTTGAGCACGGTGACCGCCCGGCTGAACAGCGGGCTGCGCTCGATCCAGTGCGCCGTGGCCGGGGCCCGGCCCAGCAGGACCAGGGTGAACGCCGCGGACCAGAGCGCGTTGCCCAGGTCGATGTCGTTGAGGTCGAAGCCGCGCGGCCCGGGATGGGTGACGATCCAGGCGGCCCCGGCGCCCGCCAGGGCCAGCGCGGTCGGCAGCAGCACCCGGTTGGCCAGCCGGCGCAGCAGGCCGTCGTGGTGGGCGAAGCCCAGCAGCCAGGCGCCGAAGTAGACGCCGAACTCGCGCAGCGCTACCGGCGCGGCGGGCAGCAGGCCCAGCTCGATCACCAGCAGCAGCGCGTACGGCAGGGCCAGGGTGGCGACCGGCGCCCGGCGGAACAGCCACCGGGCGACCGGTGAGGCGAGCAGGAACCAGAGGTAGTCGCGCAGGTACCAGATGGGGCTCAACGCCAGCCCGCCCCAGTAGTTGGCCGGCGGGTCGGCGACCGGAAAGAGCCAGAGCAGCACCTTCGGGCCCGGCGGCAGGCCGGTCATCAGCATGGCGGGCACGAGGACGACCGCGACCACCCAGAGCGAGGGCAGCAGGCGACGCAACCGGCGCAGCAGCGCGGCCGGGCCGGAGCGGTCCAGCGAGGCGGCCATCAGCGACCCGGCCAGGGCGAACATCACCGCCATCGCCGGGAAGACGAGGGTCAGCGACGCCCACCCGGTGACGTGGTAGACCACGACCCGGATGATGGCCAGGAAGCGGAGCAGGTCCAGGTATCGGTTGCGCATCAGCCTGCATCTATGTCGGGGGCGGCGGAGCAGAAACGCTCCCTACCCTCCGACTTCACCCCGCCAAACGGTCGTCGCCCCCGGCCGGACGTGAACCTTCCCATACCGCCGCCGGACCGGTGACCGACCGGACATCGTCGGTCACCGCCCGCGGTGCGGTCAGAAGCCGAGCTTGCGCAGCTGCTTCGGGTCCCGCTGCCAGTCCTTCGCCACCCGGACGTGCAGGTCCAGGTAGACCCGGCTGCCCAGCAGCTCCTCGATCTGCTTGCGGGCCGCCGTGCCGACCGCCTTCAGCCGGCTGGCCCGGTGACCGATCACGATCGCCTTCTGGCTGGGCCGCTCGACGTAGAGGTCGGCGAAGATCTTCATGACCTGGCCCTCGGGGACCATCTCCTCGACGACCACCGCGATGGAGTGCGGCAGCTCGTCTCGGACCCCCTCCAGCGCCGCCTCCCGGATCAGCTCGGCGACCATCACCTGCTCCGGGTCCTCGGTGAGCATGTCGTCCGGGTAGAGCTGCGGCGACGGCGGCAGGTACTTGGTCATCACGTCGACCAGCGTGTCCACCTGGTGCCCGGAGACCGCGCTGACCGGCACCACCTCGGCGAACTCGCCCAGCTCGCTGACCGCCAGCAGCTGCTCGGCCAGGCGCTTCTTGTCGACCAGGTCGGTCTTGGTCACCACGGCCAGCACGGTGGCCTTCAGCTCGGCCAGCTCACCGGTGATGAACCGGTCGCCGCGGCCGATCGGCTCGTCCGCCGGGATGCAGAGGCCGATCACGTCGACCTCGCTCCAGGTCGAGCGGACCAGGTCGTTGAGGCGCTCGCCGAGCAGCGTCCGGGGGCGGTGCAGGCCGGGGGTGTCGACGAGCACGAGCTGCGAGTCCGGACGGTGCAGCACGGCCCGGATGATGTGCCGGGTGGTCTGCGGCTTGTTGGAGGTGATCGCGATCTTCTGGCCGACGATCGCGTTGGTCAGCGTCGACTTGCCCGCGTTGGGCCGCCCGACGAAACAGGCGAACCCGGCGCGGTACGGACGCTCCTCGGTGCCGGTCACTCGACCACCGTGCCGAGGACCGTGCCGTCCGGCGCCGCGACGTGGATCGGCGCGTCGGCGGAGAGGTCGCGCACGGCGGCGTGCCCCGCCCCGTCCAGCGTCGACGCCTCGGTCACCACCACGGCCGCCTCCAGCCGGCTCGCGCCCGCCGCCACGGCGGAGGCGACGGCGAGCTGGAGCGCGGTGATGGTCAGCGAGGGCAGCGAGACGCTCGCCGCGGCGTATGTCCGACCGTCCTGGTCACGCACCGCCGCGCCCTCCACGGCCGCGACCCGGCCACGGGCGCCCCGCGCCAGGACGACCAGCTTGCCGTCCTCGGCGCTCAGTTCGGCCGGGTCGGACGGGGTGGGCCGGGCGGCCGGTACGGCGGGTGACTCAGGCATCGGCGGGTTGCCTCTCCTCGGTTCTGGTCTGGTTGTTGCGGGTCTCGGCCTGCTCGCCGCGCCCCGCCCCGTCCGGCGCGTCACTCGGTTCGACCCGGCTGACCAGCACGGTGTCTATCCGGTTGCGCCGCCCGGTGGTGCCCTCGGCGATCAGCCGCAGCCCGGCCACCTCGGCGCGGGCGCCGGGGATCGGCACCCGGCCCAGGGACTGGGCCAGCAGGCCGCCGACGGTCTCCACCTCGTCGGTGGGGAGCTCGGTGTCGAACAGCTCGCCCAGGTTCTCCACCGGGAGCCGGGCGGTGACCCGCACCGCGCCGTCCTCCAGGTGTTCCACCGGCGGGCGTTCGACATCGTACTCGTCGGTGATCTCGCCGACGATCTCCTCCAGGATGTCCTCGATAGTCACCAGGCCGCCGGTGCCGCCGTACTCGTCGACGACGATGACCAGGTGGTTGCGGGCGGCCTGCATCTCCGAGAGCAGGTCGTCGACCGGCTTGGACTCGGGCACGAAGGTCGCCGGGCGCATCAGCTCGGAGACGGGGCTCTGGTGGGCCCGCAGGTCGCCGCCCCGGGTACGCCGGATGAGGTCCTTGAGGTAGAGCACGCCGAGCACGTCGTCGACGCTCTCGCCGATGACCGGGATGCGGGAGAAGCCGGAGCGCAGGAAGAGCACCAGCGCCTGGGAGAGCGTCTTGCCCTCCTCTATCCAGACCATCTCCGTGCGGGGCACCATCACCTCGCGGGCGATGGTGTCGCCGAGCGCGAAGACCGAGTGGATCATCTGCCGCTCGCCGTGCTCCACGACGCCGCGCTGCTCGGCCAGGTCGACCAGCTCGCGCAGCTCCACCTGGCTGGCGAACGGCCCCTCCCGGAAGCCGCGCCCCGGGGTGACCGCGTTGCCGATCAGGATCAGCAGCGAGGCGAGCGGGTTCAGCGCCCGGCCCAGCCAGCGGACCAGCGGCGCCACCGCCCGGCCCACCGCGTACGCGTGCTGCCGGCCATGGTGCGCGGGGCCACGCCGACCACGACGAAGCTGACCACGGTCATCGCGCCGGCGGTGACCAGCGCCGCCCGCCAGCCCGCGCCGAAGGTGTCCACCGCGACGAGGGCGACCAGCGTGGTGGCGGTCAGTTCGGCCAGCAGCCGGAGCAGCAGCAGCAGGTTGAGGTGGCGGACCACGTCGCCCGCGACGGCCTGGAGGGTACGCGCGCCGCGCGCCCGTCCCGGGCCAGCTCGGCGGCCCGGGCCGGGGAGACGGCGGCGAGCGCCGCCTCGGTCATCGCGATCAGACCGGCGAGCACCACCAGCCCCGCCGCGAAGAAGATGAGCTGGAGGTCGGGTAGGCCGGCGGCGGCCGCCGCCTGGGTGGTCATCACCGGGTCCGGGTCGACCGCCAGCTGGCCAGCAGTCGGGCCTGGAGCGTGAACATCTCCCGCTCCTCCTCCGGCTCGGCATGGTCGTACCCGAGCAGGTGCAGCACGCCGTGCACGGTGAGCAGGTGCAGCTCGTCGGCGGTGGTGTGGCCGGCGGTGGCGGCCTGCTTGGCCGCCACCTCCGGGCAGAGCACGATGTCGCCGAGCAGGGCCGGCTCGCCGCCGGCCGGGGCGCTCTCCCCCGGACCGTGGTCGACGCTGCCCTCGTCCATCGGGAAGGCGAGCACGTCGGTCGGCCCGTCCCCACCCATCCAGCGGTGGTTCAGCTCGGTCATGTACTCGATGTCGACCAGCAGCACGGAGAGCTCGGCGAGGGGGTTGACCCCCATCTCGTCGAGGGCGTGCCGGGCGACGGCGAGCACGGCGTCGTGTCGACGTCGACACCGGACTCGTTGGCGATCTCGATGGACAACTGTCTTCCTCTGGGTTAGCGGCGCCGGCCGGCCCGGCCGCCCTGGGCGGTCCGCCCCGGCACGGCGTGCACGCTCTGCGCCTGCTGGTTCTCCCGCTCGGCGTCCCAGCGGGCGTACGCGTCGACGATCTCGCCGACCAGCTTGTGCCGGACCACGTCCGAGCTGGAGAGCTGGGCGAAGTGCACGTCCTCGACGTTCTCCAGGATCTCCCGGACCACCCGCAGGCCGCTGGTCGTACCGCCGGGGAGGTCCACCTGGGTGACGTCACCGGTCACCACGATCTTGGAGTTGAAGCCGAGTCGGGTGAGGAACATCTTCATCTGCTCGGGCGTGGTGTTCTGCGCCTCGTCCAGGATGATGAACGCGTCGTTGAGGGTCCGGCCCCGCATGTACGCCAGCGGCGCGACCTCGATCGTGCCGGCGGCCATCAGCTTGGGGATGGACTCCGGGTCGAGCATGTCGTGCAGCGCGTCGTAGAGCGGCCGCAGGTACGGGTCGATCTTCTCGTTGAGGGTGCCGGGCAGGAAGCCCAGCCGCTCCCCCGCCTCGACCGCCGGCCGGGTCAGGATGATCCGGTTGACCTGCTTCGCCTGGAGCGCCTGGACGGCCTTCGCCATGGCGAGGTAGGTCTTTCCGGTGCCGGCGGGGCCGATGCCGAAGACGATGGTGTGCGCGTCGATCGCGTCGACGTAGCGCTTCTGCCCGAGCGTCTTGGGGCGGATGGTGCGCCCGCGCCGGGAGAGGATGTTGAGGGTGAGGACCTCGGCGGGCCGCTCAGCGCCGCCCTGTTCGAGCATGCCGACGGTACGCCGGACTGCATCAGTGGTCAGGGTCTCGCCTTTCTCGATCAGTTCGAGCAGCTCGCTGAAGAGGCGCTCGGCGAGGGCGTTGTCCGCGGGGGCACCGGTGATGGTGATTTCGTTGCCGCGCACGTGCACGTCACTGTCGACCGAGCGTTCGACGAGGCGCAGGATCTCGTCGCCCGCGCCGAGCAGGTTGACCATGATCTTGGAATCGGGAACCGTGATCCTGGTCTGCACCCGGGGCGGGCCGGGAGGTGGGGTGCCGGTCATAAATCGGGCCGTCGGGCCCTGCGCCACCTGCTTCCGATCTCGGGCGCCGGCCCTGCTGGCGCGGCGTGCGGACGTTACACCCATCGTATCCGCTCAACACCGACGGCACGGCGTCCATTTCCGCCGCCCGCGGGGGCGGGCGCAGGGCGGGCGATACCTCCCGGCCGCACCCACACCACGCACCCGCGCCCAGGGCGGGGGTCGGGTCAGCCGGCGCGGAAGTCGTACCGGTCGAAGGCCTCCTGACGGCGGGTGAAGCGGTAGGTCGCCCAGTGCATCCGGACCACCGTGCCGTCCTCGTCGCGGGTCAGCCGCAGCAGCTCGCCGACCTCCCGCCCGGCGACCGTCCGGAAGACGTCCGGAGCGTCCGGCAGCGGCGCGAAGACCGCCGGCGGCTTCCCCGCCGGGTCGTCGGCGCCCCGGGCGCGCAGCGCCCCGTCGTGCCAGCTGAAGACGTACTCGAAGCCCTCGCCCCACCAGCGGCCCAGCATCCCGCGCAGCGGCCCGGGGGC
>NZ_JAEVHN010000391.1:0-5891 GCF_016803375.1 Micromonospora sp. 4G55 | reverse complement strand
CGGCCGAGCGACGGCGCGCCCGGCGCCGGGGGCAGGTCCAGCACGTCGAGCACCAGGGCGACGTCGTCGTCGGCCCCGGGGTCCAGCTCGGCGGCGAGGTCGCTGACCACCGGCACGAGCATCAGCACCCGTCCCTCCGGGTCGGTGGCGTGCCGAACGTGGTACGGACCCGGGCGGTGCGCGAGGTGCACCAGACCGGGGAGCCGACCGGCGACCAGCGTGCGGACGATCTCGGCGGGGCTCGGTCCCATCGGGGCACCTCCTGCATAGGTTAGGCTTACCTAAGTAGCAGCCTAGAACACCCGAGCGGAGACGTCCACGTGAACCACCCCCGCCCCAAGGCCCGCCTCTCCCGGGCCCTCGGCATCCCGCTGACCCGCAAGTGCGTCCAGTACCTCGAACGCCGCCCCTACCCGCCGGGCGTGCACGGCCGGGCCCGCCGGCGCACCTCCGACTACCAGGTGCGGCTGCTGGAGAAGCAGCGGCTGCGGCACCAGTACAACGTCAGCGAGGTACAGCTGCGCCGCGCCTTCGAGGAGGCGGCGCGGGGCGCCGGCAAGACCGGCGAGACGCTGGTCGCGCTGCTGGAACGGCGGCTGGACGCGGTGGTGCACCGCGCCGGCCTGGCCCGCAGCATCTACCAGGCCCGGCAACTGGTCGCCCACGGGCATCTCACCGTCGACGGGCGCAAGGTCGACCGGCCGTCATACCGACTGCGGCCCGGTCAGGTGGTCGCCGTCCGCGAGCGCAGCCGGCAGCTGCCGCCCTTCCAGCTCGCCGCCACCGGGGCAAACGCGGACGAGGGGCCCGGCCGGCCGTACCTCTCGGTCGACCTGACCGGCCTGCGGGCCACCCTGCTGCGCGAGCCGGCTCGGCACGAGGTGCCGGTGGTCTGCGAGGAGCAGCTGGTGGTCGAGCACTACTCCCGGTGAGCCGACCGGATCCGGCGCGCGACGCGCCGGATCCGGCTCAACGGCTCAACGGGTCAGCGGGTCTGCTCCAGCCAGGAGGCGTAGAGCAGGGCGTAGACCGACTCCGGGTCGCGGACCAGCTCGTCGTGCGGGCCGCGCTGCACGATCCTGCCCCGATCCACCACGATCACCTCGTCGGCCGCCTGCGCGGTGGAGAGCCGATGCGCGATGGCGAGGGTGGTCCGGCCGCGGGTCACCGCGTCCAGGGTGCGCTGCAGGCGTACCTCGGTGGCCGGGTCGACGGCGCTGGTGGCCTCGTCAAGGACCAGCAGGTCCGGGTCGGCCACGTACGCCCGGGCGAGCGCCACCAGCTGCCGCTCCCCCACGCTCAGCGACTCGCCCCGCTCGCCGACCGCGGTGGCCAGCCCCGACGGCAGGCCGTCCAGCCAGTCGGCCAGCCCCAGCTCGGTGAAGGCCGCGGTGAGTTCCGCGTCGGTCAGCTCGGGGCGGGCGAAGCGGACGTTGTCGCCCACCGTGGCGTCGAAGAGGAAACCGTCCTGCGGCACCATCACCACCCGGGCGCGCAGCGAGTCGAACCGCACCTCATCCAGCGGCACCCCGGAGAGCAGCACCTGCCCGTCGGTCGGGTCCATCAGCCGGGTGAGCAGCTTGGCGAAGGTGGTCTTGCCGCTGCCGGTCTCGCCCACCACCGCCACCCGGCTCTTCGCCGGGATGTCCAGGGTGACGTCGTGCAGCACCGGCGGGCCGCCCGGGTACGCGAACGTCACCCCGGCGAAGCGGATGTCCAGCGGGCCCGGCGGCAGCTCCCGTCCCTGCTCGCCCGGGTCGGCCACGTCCGGCGCGACGTCGAGCACGTCCAGCACCCGACGCCAGCCGGCGATGGCGTTCTGCGCCTCGTTGAGCACCTCGGTGGCGATCTGCACCGGCTGGATGAAGAGCGTGACCAGGAACAGGAACGCGGTCAGCTGGCCGATGGAGAGCGAGCCGTCCACGCCGAGCAGCACCCCGAGGACCACCACGCCGGCCAGCGCCACGCCGGCGGCCAGCTCCCCCACCGAGCTGCCCAGGATGCTGATCCGGATCGCCCGCTGCTGGGCGTGCTGCTGCCCCTCGATCGCGGTGTCGAGCCGCCGGGCGGTGCGCCCCGCGATGCCGTACGCCCGGATCACCGGCGCGCCGACCACGCTCTCGGCGATGGTGCCGAGCAGCGTGCCCATCCGCTGCCGGACCACCCCGTAGGCCGCCCCGAGCCGGCGCTGGAGCAGCCGGATCACCAGCACCGCCGGCGCGAAGGCGACCAGCACCACCAGGGTCAACTGCCAGGAGTACGCCAGCATCACGGCCGTGGTGACCACGAGCTGACCGAGGTTGACGATCAGGATCACCCCGCCCCACTGGAGGAACTGGGTGATCTGGTCGACGTCGCTGGTCACCCGGGAGACCAGCGACCCGCGCCGCTCGGACTGCTGGTGCAGCATCGACAGGTCGTGCACGTGCCGGAACGCCCGGGTCCGGACGTTGGCCAGCGCGGTCTCGCTGACCGTGAACAGCCGGCGCATCATCAGGTAACCGCAGGTGGTGGTGACCACCAGCACGGCCGCGGTGACCGCGACCACCCGCCACACCACGGCCAGGTCCAGGCCGCCGACGATGCCGCCGTCGATGCCCCGCTGCACGGCGACCGGCACGGCCACCCGGCCGACCATGTACACCAGGGCCAGCGCGAGGGTGCCTGCCAGCCCGGTCCGCAGCTCCGGGGAGAGCGCCAGCCCCCGCCGCAGCGTCCGCCAGGTCGTCTCGGGGCGCTCCTGCGGCTCCTCGCGCCGCTCCGGCTCCACGGTCGTCGCGCTCACCGGGCCGACCTTTCGTTCGCGACTGCGGGGCTCCGCTCCGCTGCACTCCTCGCGCTCACCGGTCCACCTCGATCTCCAGGCCCGAGGTCAGCGGCGCGACCTCGTCGTACGTGCGGTTCTGCTCGCGTTCGTGCTCGGCCTGCTCGTACGCGGTCACCAGATCGGCGTAGCCGGGCACGGTGGCGAGCAGTTCGGTGTGCGTGCCCCGGGCCACCACCCGACCCTGCTCCACGTAGATCACCTCGTCGGCGAGGGCGATGGTCGCCCGCCGGTACGCGACCACCAGGATCGAGGCGGCGGCGCCCTGCCCCCCGGTCGGGGCGCGCAGCCCGGCCAGGATGGCCGCCTCGACCCTCGGGTCGACGGCACTGGTCGCGTCGTCGAGCACCAGCAACCGGGGCCGGCCGGCGAGCGCCCGGGCCAGGGTGAGCCGTTGCCGCTGCCCGCCGGAGAGCGAGGTGCCCCGCTCGCCGACCATGGTGTCCAGCCCCTCGGGGAGCGCGGCGACGAAGCCGTCCGCCTCGGCCAGCCGCAGCGCGGCCCACACGTCCTCGTCGCCGATGCCCGGCCGGTCCAGGGTGATGTTGGCCCGCACGGTGTCGTCGAAGACGAACGGCACCTGGGCGACCAGCGCGACCGTCGCCGCCAGCGAGTCCGCGGCCAGCTCACGCACGTCGACGCCGTCCAGGGCCACCGTGCCGGCGCCCGGGTCGACCAGCCGCACGGCCAGCGAGGCGATGGTGGACTTGCCGGCGCCGGTCGGGCCGACCAGGGCGACCGTCTTCCCGGCCGGCACGGTGAAGGTGACGTCGCCGAGCACCTCCGTGCCGGGCAGGTGCGCCTCGGCCGGCTCGTACCCGAAGCGGACGTCGGCGAAGGCCAGCGTGGCGGGTGTCGGGTCGGCCGGGTCGAGCCGGCGCTCGCCGTACGGCATCTCGCCGGTGGCGTCCAGCACCCGGCGGACCCGGTCCCAGCCGGCGACGCTGCGCGGCAGCTCGGCGAGGACCCAGCCGATGGCGCGCACCGGGAAGGCCAGCACGGTGAAGAGGAAGGCGACGCTGACCAGCTCGGTGACGCTGATCGCGCCCGCTCGCAGCCGGAACGCCCCGACCACGAGCACGGCGAGGGTGCCGAGGCTGGGCAGGGTCTCCAGCAACGGGTCGAAGACGCCGCGCAGCCGGCCGACGGAGATCAGCGCGTCGCGCAGTTCGCCGGCCCGGGCCGAGAACCGGGCGGTCTCCTCGGCCTCGCGGCCCATCGTCTTGACCACCAGGGCGCCGTCGAAGCTCTCGTGGGCGATGCCGCTGACCTCGGCGCGCAGCCGCTGGGCGCGGGCCTGCCGGGGCGCCATCCGCCGGGAGTAGATCACGTTGAGCGCGAAGAGCGCGGGGAAGACGGCCAGCCCGACCAGGGCCAGCGCCCAGTCGGTGAGGAAGAGCGAGACGACCGCCCCGACCAGCATGACCAGGGTGCCGACCGCGAAGGGCAGCGGGGCGATCGGGTACCAGGCCGCCTCCACGTCCGAGTTGGCGTTGGACAGCAGGGTGCCGGTGGCGTTGCGCTGGTGCCAGGCCAGCGGCAGGTCGAGGTAGCGCCGGGTGACCCGGCGCCGGTAGGCGGCCTGGAGGCGGAACTGCATGTAGCCGGCGCCGAGCCGGCGGCCGAAGATGCCCACCACCCGCAGCACGCTGATGCCGAACAGCGCCGCCGCGGCCAGGGCCAGCGCGCCCGTCCCGACGGAGCCGCGGGCGATGGCCGGCACCACCACGTCGCCGACCACCGCGCCCACCACGTACGCGCTGGCGATGACCATGAGGCCGAAGAGCACGCTGCCGCTCACCGCCACCGCGAAGATCCGCGGTTGTTCCCGGATCGCCCGGCCGAGGACCGACAGCCCCCTGCCGAGCACGTCCCGACTTGTCCCGCTCGCCACACTGTCCCCCGCCGTAAGCCGCCCTGTACCCCCTCATCCTTACCGCTCCCGGCCACCTCCGCCGACCCGGACCCGGTATGTCCGCCGTCACGTGCGCTCCGGCACGCTCCGGCGCGCCCCGGTCGCCGCGGCCCGCGCTCCGGCGCGCCGACACCGGCCGGCGCGCCTACGATCACCCTAATGCCGCGGTACGCCCGATCGGAGCGCGAGGCGCTCGCCGATCTCATGCTGGAGCTGGGACCGGACGCATCGACCGTCAACGAGGGGTGGACGACCCGCGATCTCGCCGCCCACCTGGTGGTGCGCGAGCGTCGCCCGGACGCCGCCGGCGGCATCGTGCTGCCGCCCCTGCGCGGGTACGCCGAGCGGGTGCGCCGACGCGTCGCCGCCCGCCCCTGGGCGGAGCTGGTCGGCCTGGTGCGCCGCCCGCCGCGGTGGAGCCCGGTGAGCAACCCGCTCACCGACGAGCTGGCCAACACCCTGGAGTTCTTCATCCACCACGAGGACGTCCGGCGGGCCGCGGCGGGGTGGCAGCCGCGTGACCTGCCGGCCGGCCTGCGGGCGCGGCTGTGGAGGCCGGCCTCCCTGATGGCCCGGGCGAGGTTGCGCCGGTTCCCGGCCGACTGCTGGTGCAGGCGCCCGGCCACGGCGAGCTGTCGGTGGGCCGGGGCGGCGAACGGCTCCGGCTGGTCGGGTCGCCGGGCGAGCTGGCGCTCTTCCTCTCGGGCCGGCAGCGGGTGGCCCGGGTCCAGGTCGACGGCTCCGCTGGCCTCGCCGACCGGCTCCGCCACGCCTCGCTCGGCCTCTGACCTCCCGGGGCGTGAACCGGTCAGGAGCAGTTTTCCCACCATGCGCGCCCAGCGATTCCCACCGATGTGAGGTGTCGTACTCTTCTGCGCGCCGATCCCGTTCCGGGCGGCGGACGAGGGAGGGCACCATGCGCGGCATCGCCGGGTCGGGACTGCACGAGCCCCCCTTCCCCGGCCGGCGGCACCCCGCCACCGGCCAGGTCGCCGCGGAGAGTCTGAGCTGGGCCCGGAGCCTCGAGCTGGTGGCGGACGGGCCGCGCTGGGACCGGCTGCTGGCCGCCGAGGCGCCGAACTCGCCGGCCGGGCCTGCCCACGGGCGCCGGTGGACCGGCTACGCTGCTCACCGACCTGATCACCTGGCTGT
>NZ_JAEVHN010000390.1:0-5904 GCF_016803375.1 Micromonospora sp. 4G55 | reverse complement strand
GGCGGGCGGCCGCGACACACCGCAAACGGGGGTCGATCAAGCGGGGCCGATCGACGGGCAGGGCGGCGGGGCAGGGCGTCAGGCGAGGAGACCGGCGTCGCGGGCGGCGCGCAGCGAGGGCTTGATCCGGTGGGTCGGGCCGACCTGGCCGGCGACCGCGTCGATGGTCTTCAGGCCCTCGCCGGTGTTGAACACGACGGTCTCCGCGGTCGGGTCGAGCCGGCCGGACTCGACCAGCTTGCGCAGCACCGCCACGGTCACCCCGCCGGCGGTCTCGGCGAACACCCCGGTGGTCCGGGCGAGCAGCCGGATGCCGGCGCGGATCTCCTCGTCGTCCACGTACTCCATCCAGCCGCCGGTGCGGCGCACGGCCTCCAGGGCGTAGAGGCCGGCGGCCGGGTCGCCGATGTTGAGCGACTTGGCGATGCCGGTCGGCTTGACCGGGACGATGGTGTCGCTGTCGCCGTGCAGCGCGACCGCGATCGGGTTGCAGCCGGCGGACTGGGCGCCGAAGACCTTCCAGCCACCGGCCGGCGCCTCGACCAGGCCGATCTCGACCAGCTCGGAGAACGCCTTGTCGATCTTGGTCAGCAGCTCGCCGCTGGCCATCGGGATGACCACCTGGGCCGGGATCCGCCAGCCGAGCTGCTCGGCCACCTCGTAGCCGAGGGTCTTGGAACCCTCCGCGTAGTACGGGCGGACGTTGACGTTGACGAACGCGGTGTCCTCGAACTCGTCGGTCTCCACCAGCTCGCCGCAGAGCCGGTTCACGTCGTCGTACGACCCGTCGATGGCGACCAGCTCGCCGCCGTAGACGGCGGTGGTGACCACCTTGCCCTGCTCCAGGTCGCCGGGGATGAAGACCACCGAGGGCACGCCGGCCCGGGCCGCGTGGGCGGCCACCGAGTTGGCCAGGTTGCCGGTGGAGGCGCAGGCGAACCGGGTGAAGCCGAGCGCCCGGGCGGCGGTGAGCGCCACCGAGACCACCCGGTCCTTGAACGAGTGGGTCGGGTTGGCGCTGTCGTCCTTGACCCAGAGCGGCGCGGTGATGCCCAGCTCGGCGGCCAGGTGCGGGGCGGCGACCAGCGGCGTCAGCCCCGGGTCGAGCGTCACCCGGGTGGCCGGGTCCTGACCGGCGGGGAGCAGGGCGGCGTACCGCCAGATGTTCTGCGGGCCGGCCTCGATCCGTTCCCGGGTCACGGCGGCCAGGGCGGCGGTGTCGTAGTCGACCTCCAGCGGCCCGAAACACTCGTAGCAGGCGTGCTGGGCGGCGAGCGGGTAGCGCGCGGAACAGGCGCGGCAGACCAGGGCGCGGGCCGGGCTGGCGGTGGTGTCGATGCCGGGGGCGGCGGGAAGCGTCGACGTCATGTCGAGAGTCCTCTCATCTTTCCCCGCATCGCACCCTGCGGCGGGGACGGAATTGGCACCTGCCCGCGTCCGCTCGTCATCGAGCGTGCGGGTGGTTGCCGGGGCGTCGTCGGGCCGTATCCCTCAGCCCCTCTGGATGAGGTATGCAGTTGTGCCCCCGAGTCTAGGAGCTTCCCGACCCGAACCCGCCCCGGGTTCCCACGCTGTGAGCGGAGGCCGTGGGTGGCGGGGGGTCAGTACGGTGCGGGCGATCCCGTCGAGAGAGGAACCCTCCGCCCATGCGCCGGACCCTGCCGAGCTTCGCGGCCGTCACGCTGGTCTGCCTGCTCACCGCGTGCGGAGGTGACACCGGGACGACCGACACCGCGTCCACCACTGTCACCCCGTCCGCGGCCGCGTCCACCGCCGCGGCTCCGGCCGCCATCGCCCCCAGCGCCACGCCGACCACGGCGCGCCGGCCGCGCCCACTCCGGCGGAGACCCTGACGGCGAAGCCGAAGCCGCCCGCCGCCCCCGCGCTGACCTGCAAGCAGCTCGCCGGTGCGCACGTCGGCAGCGCCAAGGTGCCCTACAACGGCTACCCGGACTACCTGCCGCTGACCGAGGGCCAGTGGTCCGGCGAGGACGGCGCGACCGTGCTGTTGCAGAAGCCGTGCGGGATCGGCGACCTCGACGGGGACGGGGCGGCCGACGCGGTCGGCGTGGTCGCGTTGAACGGCGGGGGCAGCGGCACCTTCTTCACCGTGCTTGTCTGGCGCAACAGCGGCGGCAAGCCGGCCTTCCGGGCGCTGGCCGATCTCGGCGACCGCACCCCGGTCCTGTCGGTCAAGGTGGCCGGGCAGCAGGCCACGGTCGTCTGGCTGACCCGCAGCGACGGCAAGGGCATGGCCGAGCTGGACATCAGGCGCACGTCGACGTACAAGCTCTCGGGCACGACGCTGGCCGAGGTGAGCCACACCGACGCGCCGTACACGCCCTGACCGCAGCGCCGCCGGAGCCGCGCGGACGGCTCCGGCGGCGGGCGGCCGGCGGGTCAGGCGGGTACGGAGTTCCGGCCCGCCGGCGCCGGGGTGGCCGCGCCGGCGCGGCGTCGACCGATCAGGCGGTCGAGCGCCCAACTGCCCGGCCCGAGCACGACCACCAGGGCGAACGCCCAGCAGAACAGGGCGGCGAGTTCGCCGCCGTTGCGTATCGGCAACAGCCCGTCCGGTTGGTGCACGACGAAGTAGGCGTACGCCATCGAGCCGGAGGCGAGCAGCGCGGCGGGCCGGGTGAGGAGCCCGACCAGCACCAGCGCGCCGCAGACCGCCTGGATCAGCGCCGCCCACCAACCCGGCCACTGCCCCGCGGGCAGCGACTCGCCTGTGCCGCGGGCGCCACCGAGCACGCCGAAGAGCGACGACAGGCCGTGGCAGAGGAAGAGCAGGCCGATGACCATACGGAAGAGGGACAGGGCGGGTCCGTTGAGCCGGTCGAGATTCATCTCGCTACCTCCGGGTGAGTGGAACGGGGTGCACCAGAATCAGCCAGGAAATATCGGACCTTATGAACTTTCTGTTAACGAACGTGCCGTCCGGGGGAGTTAACGCTCAAGTCGTCAGCTCGTGACATCCTTTCGGGTGAACCGCCAGAAGGCCAGCCCCCAGAAGAGCGTCGCGTAGCTCACCGCGGAGATCGCACCCCGCACCACGTCGTCGGTCTGCACCGGAGTGGAGAGCAGGCCGAGCCAGGCGGTGCTGTAGTGCGTCGGCAGGAGGTTGCGCAGCCCGCCGAGGGCGGTGATCTGGTCCAGGATGCTGGAGAGGATCCAGAGCAGCACCGCACCGCCGACCGCGCCGAGCGCGGCGTCCGTGGTCACCGACAGCAGGAAGGCCAACCCGGCCACCACCAGCAGGACGACCGCCAGGTAGCCGAGCACCGCCAGCAGCCGCAGCAGCCCGTCGGTCGGCGCCAGTTCCGCGGCGACCTGGCTGCGCAGCGGCTCCCAGCCGTACCGCAGGGTGCCGGCGAGCAGGGCGGTGCCGGCCAGCAGCAGCAGGGCCAGCGCCGAGTACGCGAGCGCGACCAGCAGCTTCACCGCGAGCAGTCGGGATCGGGGCACCGGCACCGCCAGCAGGTAGCGCAGGCTGCCCCAGCTCGCCTCGCTGGCCACGTGTCCCCGCAGAACAGGGCCACCACCACGACCAGCAGGAACGACGCCGAGACGAAGATCGAGAAGAGGGTGAAGTTGAGCCCGCCCGAGGTGGCCAGGTCGACCAGGCTGCCGAACTCGTTGCGCCCGTTGTCGTCGTCGCCGCCGGAGTCGAACTGGAAGGCGATCAGGATGATCAGCGGCAGCAGCACCATGAACCCCAGCGCCAGCTGGGTACGCCGCCGCGACGCCTGCCGGCGGAACTCGGCCGCGAAGGGCAGGGTCGCCGACGGCCGGTAGCCGGCGGCCGCCCCGCCCGGGCCGACCCGACCGGCGTCGGCCGGACCCGCCGTGTCGATGGATGAGCCCGCCATCACCGGTCCCCGCTTCCCCGAGAGTTCTCGCCCACCAGGGCGAGGAACGCGTCCTCCAGGCGGCGCCGCGGCACCACCCGGTCCACCCCGATCCCGGCCCGGACCAGCTCCGCCACCACCTCGCTGCGCGCGGTGCCGTTGGTGTCGACCACCAGGCCGCCGTCACCGTCGGGCAGCACCCGGACCCCCTCCAGGCGGTCCAGCACGACCCGCGCGGCGGCCGGGTCGGTCACGTCGAAGAGCACGCTCGGCGAATCGCCGACGATCTCCTCGACCGGCCCGGAGGCGACGATCCGGCCCTTGTTGACCACCACCGCGTGGGTGCAGGTCTGCTCCACCTCGGCGAGCAGGTGGCTGGAGACCAGCACCGCCCGGCCGTCGGTGGCGTACCGCTGCAGCACCCGGCGCATCTCGGCGATCTGCGGCGGGTCGAGCCCGTCGGTCGGCTCGTCCAGCACCAGCAGCTGCGGCAGGCCGAGCATGGCCTGCGCAATGGCCAGCCGCTGCTTCATGCCGTGGCTGTAGTTCCTGATCCGCCGGTGCACCGAGTCGCCCAGGCCGGCGATCTCCAGCGCCTCGTCGAAGTGCGCGTCGGCAGCCGGCCGGCCGGTGGCCCGCCAGTACGCCCTCAGGTTCTCCAGCCCGGACAGGTGCGGCAGGAAGCCGGGCCCCTCGACCAGCGCGCCGATCCGGGACAGCACCGGCGAGCCCGGCACCAGCCGGTGCCCGAAGACGTAGATCTCCCCGGCGGTGGGCTGGGTCAGCCCCATCAGCACCCGCAGGGTGGTGGTCTTGCCCGCGCCGTTCGGCCCGAGCAGGCCGACCACCTGCCCGGGGTGCACCTCGAAGTCCACGCAGGTGACCGCGACGAAGCCGTCGGCGTACTCCTTGCGGAGCTGGCGGACGGCGAGCGGGACGCCCGCGTACTCCGGGTGGACCGAGCTGTCCTGGCGGCGGTGCCGGCGGCGGGCGACGGCGACGACCACGGCGAGCCCGAGCGCGATGGCGGCGAGCAGCCCGACCAGCACCCAGCGCCAGACGGTGGCGGTGGTGGGGATCGGCTCGGCGTCGACCGTCGGCAGGCTGACCGGGGCGTCGCCCGCCGCCACCGTGTAGACGGTCGGCTCGGCGGGCGTGGTGTACGCCTGGTCCGAGGTGGCGACCACGACCCGCAGCCGGTGCCCGGCCTCGATCCGGCGGACGATCGCCGGCAGCGTGACGGTGACCGGCCGCGCCCCGTCGAGGCTCTTCGGCAGGCCGGTCAGCCGCACCGGGGCGACCAGTCCGTCGGGGAGCGTCGCGGCGCCGTTCGGGTCGACGTCGTAGAGCTTGACGAAGAGCACCGCCGCACCGGTCGGCGAGGCCGCCCGGAGCGCGAAGGTGGGTGACCCGGCGACGTCCACCGCGTCGGCCAGCGGGGCCGACTCGAACCGGGCGTGCTGGCCGGGGACGTCGCCGGCCACGCCGCCGAGCAGCGAGCCGAGCGCGCCCGCGAAGGGCACCGAGGAGATCGCCCCCGGATTGCCGTTCGGCGGGTTGGCGATCGGCTGGGCCGGGCCGGTGACGGCGATCTCGCGCCGGGCGTCCCCGGCGACGCCCGGGTAGTCGGCGGTGCGGTAGCCGGTGGCCACCAGCCCCCGGTCGAGGGCGTCGAAGCCGGCGATCCGGGAGAAGGTGAAGCCGTCGCCGGGGGCCGCCCCCTCGCCCTTGACGTAGTGGTCCAGCCACTGCGCGGTCAGGAACTTCACCCGGTCGGAGTCGCTGGTCGGCCCGGTGCCGCCGTCGTGGCCGCCGGTGAACCAGGCCACCCGCACCGGGGTGCCGGCGGCGGCGATGCCGCGCGCGTTGGCGTCCGCCTCGGTCAGCGGGAAGAGGGTGTCCGCCTCGCTGCACCAGCAGGGTCGGTGCCTTGATCCGGTCGAGGACGCGGCCGGGGAGGAGCGGCGCAGCAGGTCCACCGCCGCCTGGTCGGCCCGCCCGGTGGTGGCGATCCGCAGGTACGCGGCGCAGACGTCGGCGGCGAACCGGCCGC
>NZ_JAEVHN010000389.1:0-5929 GCF_016803375.1 Micromonospora sp. 4G55 | reverse complement strand
GCACGGACCGGGACGCCGACGGCGTACGGCAGGGACTGGCCGAGGCGCGGCCCTGAGCGCGGGTACGACAAAAGAAGCTCCGCCGGCGATCAGCCGGCGGGGCTTCGTCGTGCCCGGGATCAGGACGGCTCGGGGCCGCAGATGAAGCGGGGCTCGGCGTCGTAGGTCCAGCTGAACTTCTCCCGCTTGACGACCTTGCCGTCCTTCTTGATGACCCGGAAGGCGTCCTGGCTGAACCCCTCACTACCCGCGGCGGAGATGCAGTTCGGGCCGGGCTCCAGGTGGACCGTCTTCGGCGCGGTGATGTTGCGGCGCGGGCCGTACTCGGTCTTGACGCTGTCGTAGATCTTCGTGCTCCAGATCGACACGGTGATCGTGCTCGACGTGTACGAGGTGTCGATCAGGACGCCGTGCGGGGTGTTGTTGCGGAACTTGAAGTCCAGGTCCGGCCAGAAGATGGTCGACTCGATCACCGCCGGGTAGCGGCTGAAGTAGAACGAGTGCGGCTTGTGCTCGACGTCCTCCAGGCCCGCGTAGTAGGAGGCGTTGAACAGCGTCGTGGTGAACTGCGAGACGCCGCCACCCACACCGGGCACCAGCTTGCCGTTGACGATCACCGGGGCGTCCTTGTAGCCCTGGTCGTACCCGCGCTCGCCGGTGTGGCCGTTGAGGGAGAACGTCTCACCCGGCTTCACCACCGTGCCGTCGACGTCCTTGGCAGCCTGGACGATGTTCTGGCTGCGCGGCGAGGAGAGCCCGCCGGGGAACCGGGTGGTGAAGGTGGAGACGCGCTCCTTGATGCCCAGCGCCCCGAGCTTCGCCTCGGTCAGCTCCGGCTCGGCCGGCTCGAGCTGGCCGCTGACCGACCGCCCGTCCGCCTTGGGCAGGACGGCGAGCAGGTCGCGCGCGAGGGCGGCCGAGTCCAGCTGCTGGCCGGCGCGGCCGGGCACCATCTTCGGCTTGCCGCCGGAGATCGTCATCGTGGCGTCCTTCGGCGGCGACTCGATCGACGCCAGCTTGTCGCCGAGGGCGGCGCGCAGCCGCTTCACGTCCACCCGGGGGGTCAGCTTGCCGGCCTCGTCGGCGGAGAAGCGCAGGCCGCGGGCGATCGCCGTCGGCGGGATGCTCACCGTGCCCTTGTCGGTGGTGAGCGTGACCGGCTTGGCGACCGCCGGCCGGGCCAGCTCCTCGACCAGCCGGTCCACCTCCTCCGCGGTGGTCGCCGGGGCCTTCTCCACCAGCGGCACGGTCACCTGCTCGCCGGCGAGCCAGCCTTTCGTGACGACCTGGGCGGAGTGCTCCCGGTCCACCGACAGGGCCGGCTTCGGGTACACCGGCTTCGGGGTGGTGCCGGTGAAGATGATCGCCGGCATGGTCATCTCGCGACCCTGCTTGCCCACGATTCCGCGCAGCGCCGCGTCCAGCCGGTCGGCGTCGACCGTGACCACCGGGTCGACCGTGCGGGAGCCGAGCAGCCGGCTCACCGGGTGCGCGTCGGCCTCGGCGGCCGCCGCCACCGTGGCCTCCACGTCGATGGCCAGGCCCACGTCGGCCGGCCTGATCTCCGCCTTCTGCTCCCCCACCAGCACGGTCAGCGGAGCGTTCAGGGTGGCCGCCCGGCGCTCCAACTCGGCGCGCAGCTCCCGGGCCGCCTCGTCCCGGCTCCGGCCGCCGAGCTCGGCGCCGAGCACCGTCGTGCCCCGGGGCACGTCCCCGGCGTACGCGTAGGCGCCGGCACCGCCCACCCCGGCCAGCACCACGGCGCCAGGCCGCCGGCGAGCAGCAGCCGGCCCCGGCGCGACCGTGACCAGCCCGAGCCGGACTTGCCGGTCGGCTCCGGCTCGTCGCCCGGCCAGGTCACCGCGGTGACCTGCACCGTCGGCCGGTCGTCGGAGACACGTTTGTCGCCGTAAAGGGTCACAGCCACCTCGATCGGGACGTACCACATGGGGGTTGCGAGCCCCCGGAAGACGTCTACGGTAACCAACGCGCGAGCCGGTGGACACCGTGCGGCTGGCCACCCCGCGCACCGCGTGTCGGCGGGGCCGACCCGGTCATCCGGCCCGGGTGCCGCCGTGGCACGGTGTGCGGGTGGCGGATCGGGTGCTGGCGTACGGCGGCGGGTGGCTGAACCGGGCGGGAGCACTGCGCGGCAACCGGGATTGGATCTCCACCCGGCTGACCGATCCCGGGGCCGTGCTGCTGCCGCTCTGGCGGGACCACTGCCTCGTCACCGCCGACCAGACGCCGGTCCGGCTGAGCCCGGCCGACGCCCCCGAGGTGCTCGCCGCCGCCGACGAGAGCGTCTTCCTGGGGCTGGACGGCGAGGCTCCGGTCTTCGCCGTGGACCTTTCCGGGCGTACCGCGCCCGAGGCGGCCCGGCTGGCCGGCGCGGCCGCCACCGCGGACGTGCGCGCCCTGGTCGCCTGGCTCGACCCGGCCCAGGCGGCGGTGCAGGCGTACGCGCGCGGGCTGCTGCACTGGCCGGCAGCAGCGGTACTGCGGCAGCTGCGGCTCGGCCACCGTGGCACGCGACGGCGGGCACGTGCGGGCCTGCTCGGGACCGCGCTGCGGGCGGCTGCTCTTCCCCCGGATCGAACCGGCGGTCATCGTGCTGGTCGAGGCGCCCGGGTCGCCCGACCGCTGCCTCCTGGCCCGGCACGCCGGCGCTCCGGAGGGGGCGTACTCGACGCTGGCCGGGTTCGTCGAGGTGGGCGAGAGCCTGGAGGACGCGGTCCGCCGGGAGATGGCCGAGGAGGCCGGGGTGACCCTCTCCGCGCTCTCGTACCAGGGCTCGCAGGCCTGGCCGTTCCCGGCCGGGCTGATGGTCGGGTTCCGCGCCACCGCCGCCTCCGAGGAGGTCCGGGTGGACGGCGAGGAGTTGCTGGAGGCGCGCTGGTTCACCCGGGACGAGCTGCGCCGCCGGGCGGCCGAGGGGCGCCCGCTGGGCCGGCCCGACTCGATCGACCACCACCTGCTCGGCAGCTGGCTCGCCGACGGCGACTGACGTACGTCCGGCCGGTCGCGTCGCGGCGGGTCAGGTCCGGGGCGACGGGTCGCGGGGGCGTAGTGCCAGCCAGGCCATCACGGCGGCGGTCAGCGCGGCGGCGCCCAGCGCGCAGGTGAGGATCCCCTCGACCGTACGCGGCGCGACCAGCACCGCCGCGCCGGCCAGGCCGACGGTGGCCACCCAGAGCGGGACGGCCGGGAACCGGGCGCCGCTGGCCACCCGGTCGTTGACCAGCATGAAGACGACCGCGTAGAGGGCGCCGGTGGCGGCGAAGAGCGGGGCCTCGCCGGCCAGGTGCAGGTAGTCGGCGCCGCCGGCCAGCCGGAACGCCAGCTCGCCGCCGAGCGCGGCGGCCCCCACCAGGACCGCGCCGCAGGCGAGGATGACCGCCAGGCCCAGCGCCCGGGCCCGCCGGTCGCCCTGCGCCAGCCGGGGCAGCGCGAGCAGGGTCACCACCTGCGGCGCCCAGAGCGCGCCCTTGGTGAGCACCGCGCCGACCGCGTACGCCCCGGAGCCGTCCGCCGACAGCAGCTGCCGGGCGAGCAGCAGGTCGGCGTACGAGATGGTGAGCATCGCCAGCGTGGCCCCGCACGCGGTCATCACGTGGGCGGGTCGCAGGCCGCCCTCCGGTGCGGCGGCGGACGGGCCGGGGGCGGGCGGTGCGGGCGAGGCGGGCCAGCAGCGGCAGGACGAGCAGCCCGGTGACGGTGGCGAGCAGCAGCGCGATGACCGGGCCCGCGCCGAGCGCCAGCCCGACGATCAGCCCGCCGTAGCGGCCGAGGGCGAGCACGGTCATCCCGGCGGAGAGGCGCAGGAAGCGCTGGTCGCCCTGGAGCTCGCCGAGCCAGCGGCCGGCCAGCACGGTGGCGAAGGTGGTGGCCGCGAGCAGCAGGGTCAGCGCCACCGGCAGCCGCAGGAGCACGGTGAGCAGCGGCGCCGCCGCGACCGTGACGCCGGCGGTGACCCCGGCGGTGAGCAGCGCCAGCCGGCCGGTGGGGGTGGGGCCGCGCCGGGCGCGGTGCGACGGCGACGGCGATCTGCAACCGAAGCCGGGTACGGCGGCGATCGCGCCCAGCGCCAGCACGGTGGCCAGCGCGCCCAGGTCGGCCGGGTCGAGCCGGCGGGCGCCGAGCACCGGCACCAGGTAGGCCAGGGCGTTGCTCAGGGTCGTGGCCACGGTGACGGCGGCGCCGGCGGCACCGAGCCGCCCCGCGCCGGCGTCCCTGCCGATGGTCTGTGTCATGCCGCCCCGAGTGGCCCGCGCTGCTTCGACGACCGCGGCTCGCGGCCGGCGGCGGCCGCGACCTCCCCGGCCCGACCGGGGAGACGGTACCGCTCGACCGTCCGGCCGTCAGCCCCGCACCCGCGACCCCTGCCCTCGCGGCCGGGAAGGGTCTAGTGTGCTGCCCCATGGCGTCGACGAACGTGGCCGCGGCAGCGACCTCCGGGCTGGCCGCGAAGCTCCCCGAGCGGTGGGTGGCGGACGGGATCCGGCTGGTCTATCCGCGGGTGGAGCCCGAACTGGCCCGGCTGGCCGACTTCGTGCCACGCGGCGGCACCGCCGTGGACGTGGGCGCCTGGTACGGCCCGTGGACCGCGCGCCTGCTGCGCCGCGCCGACCGGGTGGTGGCGGTGGAGCCCACCCCGCAGCTGGCCCGGCAACTGCGCACCGCGTTCCCCGCCGTCGAGGTGGTCGAGGCGGCCGTTTCCGACCACGCGGGCACCGCCTCGCTGCACGTTCCCGCCGCCGGCCCGATCGTCGGCACCTCCTCGCTGGAGGACCCCGGGCTGGGTGACTCGGTGGAGGTCCCGCGGATCACCCTGGACTCGTTGGGCCTGACCGACGTGCGTTTCGTCAAGCTCGACATCGAGGGGCACGAGCTGCCGGCGCTGCGCGGTGGGGCGGAGACGATCCGCCGCGACCGGCCGATGCTGCTGATCGAGGTGGAGGAGCGGATCCAGCCGGTGGAGCCGCTGCTGGAGCTGCTCACCGGCTGGGGTTACCGGGGGTACGTGCTGCCGGGGCGTACCTGGGTGCCGCTGGCCGACTTCGACCTCGGGCGGCACCAGCGGGAGGCGATCGCCCGGGTGGGCCAGAGCTTCGCCCGTCGGGTGCTCTGGCCCCGCCCCCGCTACGTCAACTCGGTGCTGTTCCGGCCGGAGTGACCCCGGCCGGGCGCGTCACTGCTGCGGCGTCGGGGTGCCGATGGCGACCTCGTTGGTGCACAGGGTGACGTCGGGGTCGGCGACGTTCAGCTCGGCCGTGTCCCCGCCGCCGGTGAACTCGAAGAAGATCTGGTTCAGCCCGGTCTTCACCGGGAACCGCTTCTCCTTGCCGCCGAACCGGAAGGTGGCCGTGCTGTCGCCGGAGCTGAGGTAGCCGATCCGGACCACCCAGAACCAGTCGTCGCGCGGCCCGGTGAGCGGCATCCGCACCGGCTCGCCGTCGGTGACCTTCCAGCCGCAGGCCTGCTCAGGCCCCGGCTGGACGGTGGGGCCGTCGATGCGGACCGGGGTGATCCGGCCGGTGGGGTCGAACAGTGACGGCGCCTCCGCCTCGGTGACGAAGACGGGCCGCTCCGGCAGGGCGCGGAAGAACGTCGACTGCCGGTTGTACGGCGCGGAGAGCGTGGGCACCACGTCACCGGGGACCGGCTGGTCGAAGAAGACCGTGCCGGGCGGGGCGGCGGCCAGTTCGGCGCGGACGGTGTCCAGGTAGGTGCGCCCGGCCTTGACCGCCCACTCGTCGCCGAACCGGGCGGTCGTCCAGGCGGTACCGAGACCGCCAGCGACCAGGGCGAGGGCCAGGCCGGCGGAGACCGCCTCCCGGTGGCGTACCAGCACGACCGGGGGCGGCGGGTCGTCCGGGTCCCGCCCGGCCGGTGAACGCCGCCAGCCCGGCCGGCTGCTCCGGGCGGT
>NZ_JAEVHN010000388.1:0-5930 GCF_016803375.1 Micromonospora sp. 4G55 | reverse complement strand
GGCCGGCCGGCCGGCCCCAGCCTGCCGCCCGGCCCCGGCGCCACCACCATCACCGGCACCGTCCAGCCCGGGGTGGAGCCGAACTGCCTGCTGGTCGAGGGCTACCAGCTCATCGGCGGCCCCCGGGACGTGCTCACCGTCGGCGCCCGGGTCACCGTGACCGGCCAGCCCGAGCCCGACATGATGACCACCTGCCAGCAGGGCACCCCCTTCGTCGTCGAGTCCGCCCGCCGTTCCTGAGACCAGCGCCGACTGATCGGGGGCAGGGACGCCCCTGTCCCGCCCCCCTCTGCTCTGCTGCCCTCCCGGCAACGGCGATGCGCTCCCGGTGTTGCCCCCGCCGCAGCAGAGCAAAGGGGGCGACGAGGGAGCCCGCCCCCGGGGACCGGGGACGGGCTCCTGTGGTGCTGGGCGGTCCGGGGACCGCCGTCAGGCGGTGCTCAGTTCACCGCGCCGATCGCGACCGAGCCACGGCCGACGACCGCGCCCTCGGTGGTGGTGACGGCCAGGTCGCCGTAGAGCTCCCGGCCGGCGGCCGGGGCGGACAGGGCGGTCACCGTACCGGTCAGGGCGGCGGTGTCGCCGTTCTGCAGCGGCAGCGGGGTGGTCGGGGCGCTCAGCGTGCCCAGCGACGGGGCCGAGAATGAGTCCCGGTAGTCGTAGGCGGTGCTGGTGCCCGGACCGTCGACGGCGTACCCGTCCACCACGACCCGGTAGGTGCCGGCGGCCGGGTTGGTCAGGGTCACCGCCTCCTCCGAGTCACCGTCGGCCGACCGGCCCACCCGGGTGGCGCCCAGGAAGACCGACAGATCCAGGTCGGCGCCGAGGTCGGCGGTGTTGCCGATCCGGGCGGTGAAGCTGGTCGCCCCGGCCGGCACCGTCAGGGTGTACTCCTGCTGCGCGCCCTGGGCGATGGTCGGCCGCTCGGCGTGCACGCTGGACAGCGCGCCACCCTGGCCGGTCACCGACACCGGGCCGAAGGTGTTGGTCAGGCCCCAGGAGACCTGGGTCGGGGCGCCGGCGGTCACCGACGGCAGCTCCACCACGGCCGGCTCGACCTTGACGCCCTGCACCCGGGCCTGGAGCTGGTACGGGTTGTTCAGCGCCGGCGAGGTGCGCCGGGCCTCCACCTCGATCTCCCAGACACCCGGGATCGGGTTCTGGTAGTCCCGCTCCTGCGGCTTGCAGGCCGCAGCGTCGGAGAAGTTGGTGTAGCAGGCGGTGCTGGCGGTGCTCTCCACCGGGATGCCGTACGGGTTGATGGCGATGAACCGGGTCTGCGAGCCAGTGGCGATGCCGGAGAGGTTGACCTGGAGCGCGCCCGCGCCGGCCGGGACGGTCACGAAGTACGAGGTGAAGCCGTTGCGGTCGACCGAACCCTCGGTCGACCAGGAGTAGTCGGGCTTCTTCACGTCGTTGGAGACGACCACCACGGTGGAGACCTCGAAGTCGACCACGTTGGTGGCCGGGTCGTCGATGGTCAGGAGCGCGCCGTGCGCCCCGTCGGTACGCGGCTTGGCGACCACGTTGACGGTGACCGCCTTGTTCAGCGGCAGCACCACCGACCGCGGCGCGGTGAAGGTGCCGTCGTCGCCGCGCAGGTCGACGTCGTGCCGGATGTTGCCGGCCGGTCCGCTGGTACGGGTGACCTTCACCTTGTAGGTCTTCGTCTGGTTGACCTTCTGGCCGCCCTGCCCGGAAGCGCACCGGTTGTAGACGCCCGCGCCGCGGTCGGGGTTCGGCACGAACGTGCCGGTGCCGGCGTCGTAGCGGGTCAGGTTCGCCGACAGTTCGGTGCAGACCGGCGCGTCCGAGGTGTACGAGCGGGCCTCGACGCCCTGGGCCAGCAGCTCCCAGGCGCCCGGCACGTTGAACATGCCGTAGCCCTGGGCGTAGGTGGCGACGCCCTCGATCGGCTTGGCCGAGCTGTAGATGGCCCGGCGCAGCGCGGCCGGGGTGACCCCCTGGTCGTTCGCCTTGGCGGCGGAGAGCAGCAGCGCGGCGGCGCCGGTGGCCTGCGGCGAGGCCATCGAGGTGCCGTTGAGCATCTGGTAGCCCGGCGGCAGCGGATAGCCGGCCTCGGCGACCGGCACGCCCGGCAGCCAGGTCGGCGCGGTGGAGATCGCCGAGCCGGGGGCGGCGATGTTGGGCTTGAAGCCGCCGTCCTCCCGGGGACCGCGCGAGGAGAAGTTGAACAGCGCGTTGTCCTTGCGGACCACCGAGCCGTAGTTGGCCAGCCAGGTCTGCTTGCTGATGTTGGCCGCGACGCTGACCGCGTTGGACGCCACCGACGGGTCGCCGATGGTGTTCAGGCCCGGGCCGGAGTTGCCGGCCGAGAGGAACAGCTGCACGCCGTAGGTGGTGATCAGGCTGTTGTAGAGCTGCGCGCGGGCGTTCGCGCCGTCGTTGAGGGCCGGCAGGCCGCCGATCGACATGTTGACCACGTCGACCTTGCGGTTGATCACCAGGTCGGCCATGCCGGTGGTGAGGGCCGCGGCGGTACAACCGCCCGTCCAGACGCAGGCGCGCGAGGAGACCAGCTTGGCGCCGGGGGCAGCGCCGTCGAAGGCGCTGTTGCCGAGCATGTCGTTGGCGGCGGTGATGCCGGCGACGTGCGTGCCGTGGGTGGCCTGGACGATGCCGATGTTGACGAAGTCGGCGTACGGGCCGGGCTGCCCGTCACCCGGGTTGGTGTCGACGTCCTCGCGGTACTCGACGACGAACGGGATCTGCTCGCGGACGGCCGTGGCGGGGTTGTCCGTGCCGAAGTGGCCGACCTGGAACTTCTCCTTGTACGGGCGCATCAGCTCGTCGTCGGTGAAGTCGCGGTTGCCGTTGACGTCCACCCGGATGTCGTGGGTGTCGGTGGCGTAGAGGATCCCCCACGAGTCGGTGGTGTCACCGTCGCGGTTGACGTCGCCGCCGACCTCGCTGGCGGCGCCGGCCGGAGCGGTGATCGACTCCCGGAAGGTGGCGAACCGGTAGCTGCCGGCCGGGGCCGTCCAGGCGGTGGTGCCGATGGTGAAGCTCGGGCCGGTCACCTCGGTGATCATCGCGCGCCAGGTGGCGTCCTCGAGCGGGTCGGTCGAGGTGACCCAGTCGACGATCTTGCGCTCGCCGGTGGTGGTCTTCTGCAACGCCGGCTGGTCCAGGTCCACGCCGGAGTCCATGATGCCGATGGTGACCCCGCGCCCGTCCCACTCGGGGTGGGCGGCCTTGAAGGCCTCGGCGCCGGTCTCGTTGGTCGGCATGTACGGGTTGACCGCGCCGGTGCCGGCGCCCGGCCCGGCCAGGGTCTCGCCCTGCTCGGCGGCGGTCGCGCCGTTCGGCGCGGACTCCGGGGTCGGGTCCGGGAGCTGGATGGTCTCGTCGAGGTCGACCGCGGCGACGCCCGGCAGCGTGGCGGCCTTCAGCACCTTCGCGGTGGGCACCTTGGCCAGCACGTAGCCGATCGAGTCGAAGCGCTGGCTGACGGTGCCGCCGAGGTCCTTCACCGCGTCGGCGACGTCCTTCGCCTCACCCTTGTCGGTGGCGACGATCAGCGTGACGGTCGGCGCGTGCTTCGCCTCGGCCTCGGCGAGCAGCTTGGCGTCGTGCGAGCCGAGCGCCTCGACGGCGTTGGCCGGGGCGTCCGGGTGGTGGCGGGCGCGGCGCTCGCGGTGGCGGCGCCGCCCGCGCCGGCCATGGCACCGGCGGCCACGACCGAGGCGAAGAGCCCGGCGGAGGTACGCCGGCTCAGGTTGCGGGGTTTGCTCACGTTCTCTTTCCTCCAGAGAACAGGGCCCTGAGATGACAGGGCGCGCGTGAGCGAATCCTTTGTGCTGCGTTGTCGCGGTGTCACTACCGAACGCTGCCTTGTGACCTCTTCGTGACATGCACAGGTGCGTACTGTCACATCCAGGACGTCAGATGGACCGGTCCAGGGTGGACGTGCCGTCCAGCAGCTCCGGAGCCTGCGGCTGCCGCGGGGCCACCTCCACCTGGGCCGGGACCGCCAGCTCCTGGTCGGAGACGCCCAGCTCGGCCAGCTTGCGGGCGCTGACCAGCACCCGCGCCTCCAGCGAGCCCACCGCGCGGTTGTACGCGGTGACCGCCCCACCGAGCGAGGTGCCGAGCTTGCCGACGTGGTCGCCCAGGGTGGACAGTCGCCCGTACAGCTCGCGGGCCAGCGAGTGGACGGCGACCGCGTTGCGCGCCAACGCCTCCTGCCGCCAGGAGTACGCGACCGTGCGCAGCAGGGCCACCAGCGTGGCCGGGGTCGCCAGCACCACGTCGCGGGCGAAGGCGTGCTCCAGCAGCGTCGGGTCGCGCTGCAGCGCCACGTCCAGGAACGGGTCGGCCGGCACGAAGAGCACCACGAACTCCGGGGTCGAGTCGAACGCCGCCCAGTACGACTTCGCGGCCAGCGCGTCGACGTGTGCCCGTAGGTGCCGCGCGTGCGCGTCGAGGTGGGTGTCCCGCCCCCGCTCGTCGCGCGCCTCCATCGCGGTCAGGTACGCGTCGAAGGGCGCCTTGGCGTCCACCACCACCGTTCGTCCGCCGTGCAGCCGGACCACCAGGTCGGGACGGACCCCCTGGTGGTCAGTGGCGGCGGTGACCTGCTCGTTGAAGTCGCAGTGCTCCAGCATGCCGGCGGCCTCGACGATCCGGCGCAGTTGGTGCTCGCCCCAGCGGCCCCGCACCTGCGGCGCCCGCAGCGCCGCCACCAACTGCTTGGTCTCGGTGCGCAGCTCGCCGGAGACCGTGCTCATGGCGCGGACCTGCTCGCGCAGCTCGGCGTAGGCGTCGACCCGGTCGCGCTCCAGCTCACCGACCCGCTGCTCGTAGCGGCGCAGGGTGTCGTGCAGCGGGGCGACCGCCCGGGCCACCGCCTCCTGCGACTGGGCGGTCGCCTCGTAGCTCAGCGCGCGCATCGACTGCTCCAGCCGCCCCTCGCCCTCGCGGTTGGCCGCCAGGGTGGCCTCCAGCCGGGCGATCTCGGTGGCCGACCGGGCCCGGGCGGCGTACCAGCCCGCCGCGCCACCCCCGGCCAGGCAGACGACCACCACGGCCAGCGTCGAGAAGTCCATCACCAGAGCTTGCCAAACGGGTACGACCCGACGTCTGCGGGTACGTTCAGCGGCATGGAACTTCTGCTCGTGGCGATTCTCGTGGCCCTCCTGGTCGGCGGGTTCGTCTGGTGGCGGCGGGAACAGGCCGCCCGCGAGGCGCGCAGTCTCGCCGACGTGCGCGCCGACGCCCAGCGCTGGTACGAACGCCTCGGCGGCCAGGTGATGAACCTGCACGGCGACGCCCCGGCCGTCCGCCAGGCGCTGGTCGACGCGGCGGAGCGCTACAACGCCGCCGGCAGCCAGCTGGAGCAGGCCGGGACGGTCCAGCAGTACCGGCTGGCCCGGGAGACCGCGCTGGAGGGGGCTGGCGTACGCCCGGGCGGCGCGGGTGGCGCTCGGCCTGGACCCGGGGCCGGAGCTGCCCCCGCTGGCCGCCGCGCAGGGCACCGGCGAGTTGACCAAGGAACGTCAGGTGCAGGTGCAGGGGCAGACGTTCAAGGCCGGCCCGCAGCCGGGCCAGGACACCCCCTACTACTACCCGGGCGGGCGCTACCAGGGACGGCCGGTGCCGGCCGGCTGGTACTCCACCCCGTGGTGGAAGACCGCGCTCGGCGCGGGCGCCGGTGTGTTCGGCGGGCTGCTGATCGCCGACGCGCTCTTCTCGCCGGCCTTCGCCGACCCGGGTTACGGCTACGAGGCCGGCTACCAGGAGGGCTTCGGCGACGGCGCCGACTACGGCGACCAGGGCGACGCCGGGGACCAGGGCGCCGGGGACCAGGGCGCCGGGGACCAGGGCGCGGACTACGGCGACCAGGGTGACTTCGGCGGCGCCGACCAGGCGGCCGACTTCGGCGGCGGGGACTTCGGCGGCGGGCGATT
>NZ_JAEVHN010000387.1:0-5945 GCF_016803375.1 Micromonospora sp. 4G55 | reverse complement strand
GCCCCCAGCTAGACGACTGGGTTGATAGGCCGGAAATGTAAGCCCGGTAACGGGTTCAGTTGACCGGTACTAATAGGCCGAGGACTTGACTACAAAGCTGCTACGCGTCCACTGTGCAACTCCCGACAAACGAACAACACCCAGCGATGCTGGTCGAGTTGTTTGACATGTCGATAGAGTTACGGCGGTCATGGCGGAGGGGAAACGCCCGGTAACATTCCGAACCCGGAAGCTAAGCCCTCCAGCGCCGATGGTACTGCACTCGGGAGGGTGTGGGAGAGTAGGACACCGCCGGACAACCATTCAATCAGGCCACCCCTTCAAGGGGTGGCCCTGATTGGTATACCCACCCCGGAATCTGTCGCTACTGGACCGGACTGCCCGCGGATATGATCTCCGCATGGCCACATTCGACACCGCTGACGGCACCCGGCTGGCGTACCACCGGGTCGGCGCGGGCGATCCGCTGATCTGCCTGCCCGGTGGTCCGATGCTGGCCTCTGCGTACCTCGGTGACCTGGGTGGACTGTCCACGTACCGGTCGCTGGTCCGCCTCGACCTGCGGGGAACCGGCGAGTCGGCGGTGCCGGCGGACCCGGCGACCTACCGGTGCGACCGGCTGGTCGACGACGTCGAAGCGCTGCGCGTGCACCTGGGCCGGGACCGGATCGACCTGCTCGGGCACTCGGCCGGCGGCAGCCTCGCCGTGCTGTACGCCGCTCGCCACCCGGACCGGGTGGCCCGGCTCGCGCTGGTCAACCCGAGCCCCCGGCCGGTCGGTTTGGAGATCACCGACCTGGACCGCCGTGAAATCGCCGAGCTGCGCCGCAGGGAGCCCTGGTTCCCGGAGGCGTTCGCCGCCTTCGAACGGATCTGGTCGGGTGCGCCCACCGCCGAGGATTGGGCGGCGATCACCCCGTTCACCCACGGCCGGTGGGATGCCGCCCGGCAGGCCCACCTGGCCCGGGAGGAGGGCGACAGGAACTCGGACGCGGCGGCCGGGTACTACGCCGTCGGCGCCCTCGACCCGGATGCCACCAGGTCCGCCCTGACCCGCCTCGAGGCGCCGGTCCTCCTCCTCACCGGCGAGTACGACGTGGCGCTCCCCCCGAAGCGCGCCGCCGAGTACGCCGGCCTGTTCCCGCAGGGCGAACTGGCTGTGCAACCGGGCGGCGGACACTACCCCTGGCTCGACGATCCCGAGTGGTTCGTGCAGGCCCTGGCGGGATTCCTGCGCTGACGGATCAGCGAGAGCGAGCAGACCGAGTCACCTGACCAGATCCGGCGGTGCGGCTGCCGCACAGAGCGACGTCCCGTCGTGGCGGCCGGCCTCGCCGCGAACAGCCGCGACCGCGGCATGCCCGGCGTAGTCCATCAACGCTGCCCGCAGGTCCACCCGCGAGCTGGCGCGAAAACGGCGCCTCCAGCGCGGCGACTGCGCCGGGTTGCGGGTCGAGATTCGGCAGGGCCGGTCGTGGCTCCGGTGCCGGTCGCGGGACCGACTCACGAGACGTCGCTCACGACGGCCACCGGCCGCCTCGCCGGAAGGGCCGGGGAGCCGAGGAGGATGACCCGGCCGAGCCACGGCAGTGCGCTGGTGCCACCCACCGCGAGAGGTCCGGGCGCCGGGGTCAGCGGGGCGCGGGGACCTCCACGGCCAGCGGCTCGAGGTCGGCGCGGACCGCCTTCACCTCCCAGTAGAAGCCGTGCTCGGCCGGCGAACCGTCCACCGTGCGCACCCGGAACGCGCCGTCGCGTACCCGGGAGGCCGCCAGTGCCGAGACCGGCTCGTCGTCGTCGAAGACCGGGGTGAGCTGGACGGTCCGGTCGTCCGGCCGGGTCAGCGCCTCGAAGTAGTCGGGCAACTCCACGGTGGCCATCCCGCCGCGCAGCCGCCCCTCGCCGCGGTAGTACACGCCGTTCTCGGCACCCTCCAGGGCGGCGTGGATCAGCTGGCGGCGGTCGGTCGCGTCCGGGGCGTCCAGTGGGTGGTCGATGGCGAACTGCTTCGACTTGCCCTTGATGATGCCGCTGCCGGCGTCCAGGCTGATGGTGTACCCGGTGGACTCGTTGCCGCAGTAGATGGCGCCCCGGGCGAACAGGTCGAAGGTGCCGATGCCGCCCCCGCTCCACGACGGCAGGGAGTTCGGGCTGACCGCCACCCCGAGGCGGCCGTTGATTTGCACGTCACCGCCGAAGAAGCCGCGCTTCTCGACCCACACGCAGCCGGTCTCGGGGCCGGTGCCGCCGCCGTAGCCGATGTAGACGCCGTTGGTGTTGAGCAGGTACAGCCGCTCCGAGCCGTTGAGGTGCATCCGGCCGGCGGCGTTGAGCCAGGTGGCTGCGGGCAACGACACGTTCCCGCCGAGGGCGAGGTTGCCCTGCACCGCCAGGTCGCCGTTGCCGTTGGCGTCCTTGACGACGGTGACGCCGCCGGTGGCCCGTAGGGCGAAGGCTCCCTCCGCGGTGAGCGACAGGCCACCGCGTCCGCGCAGGCTCGCCGCGCGCAGCTCCTTCACCGCGAGGTCGGCGTAGGGCTTGCTGCCCTCGGGGTAGCCGAGCGCCGGCCCGTCGGCGCTGCGGTCGACCAGCTCGAAGCCCTTGCCGGCGCGGAAGGAGAGCTGCGCGTGCTGCACGCCGGGGCCCCAGAAGCCCAGCGCGGTCACCACCTGGCCGGCGCTGACCGGGGCTCCCTCCATGCTGCCCAGGTGCAGCATGGAGCCGCCGATGCGCAGCCGGTCGGCGCCGCTCTGGGTGAAGGCGATCAGGTCATCGGGGTCGTTGTTGTTGGCGATGCGCAGGATGGTGTTCTCGCCGGCGTACGGCCAGTAGCGGATGTACGCCTCGTCGCCGAGGCCGCCGCCGGGATCGGCGGGGAAGGTGATGCCGGACTGGGAGCCGGCTCCCACCGACGGCACGATCGCCCCCACCGGTACGCGCAGTCCGGCGACCATCCGTCCGGTGGTCTGCGTGCTCACCGTGCCGCCGGCGCGGGTGACCTTGCCGAGCACCACGGCGTGCGTGGTGTCGGTGGGCGCGGTGGCGCTGAACTCGATGCGCCCCTCCTCGGTCCACCGGGTCTCGGCGACCACGCCGCCCTCGTCGCGCGGCTCGGCGAGGTACTCGTGGTAGCGGATGACCACGAACCAGGAGGTGCCGTCGGCGGGCAGCGGCCGGCGGGTGTTCTCCGGCAGCACGACCACCAGGCCGTCGCCGTCGACGGCCACGCCCTGGCTGACCGTCACGTCGCTGCCGGTGGCGGACAGATCCAGGCCGTTGACCACGCCCATCGGGCGCAGCAGGCGGGCGGTGAGGTTCTGCCGGGCCAGCAGGTAGTCCAGGGCCTGGGTGAGGTCGCCCGCGCGCAGGTACTGGTAGTCGTAGTAGCGGGGCCGCGCCATCGGCAGGGGCAGGTCGTTCTTCCAGGTGATCGTCATCGGGTTCTCCGCGTTCGGGTCGACGGGTGGTTCAGCGCGGCTGGACGGTGTCGTAGCGCAGGCCGCTGGAGAGTTCGCCGGTGCCGGCGCGGCGGGTGCTGCCCAGCCACAGGTGCACCGAGCCGTCGGTCCACCGGGCGAGCTGCCAGCGGCGCAGCACCCGGGCACCGGCGCGGGGCACCTCCTCCTCGGGGAAGGCCAGCTCGACCAGGTTGTCGTCGCGCCAGCGCCAGTCGAGCAGTCGGCTGTGGCCGGTCACCGCCACCGGCGGTCCCTCCCGGGAGGGTTGTTGCAGCGGCACCCGGCGTAGCCGGACCACGTCGGGGCGGCCGTCGGTGGGCCCGGGGATCAGCGGCACCCAGTTCTCCGGGACGGTGGTGGCGAAGGCGTACGACAGGGATGGCACGTCCGTGCTGGCCGGGGTGGGGCGTGGTGGCACGGCGGCGCGGGCGACCTGGGCGGTGCGGTCGACGGGCCGGCCGGTCGCCCGGTGACGGTGCGCTCCACCGCCCAGGCCAGGTTGGCCATCTCGTCGCGGCCGAGGCGGACCTCCTCCACCGGGGCGGAGTCGAGGGTGGTGGCCGCGGTGGCGGGCAGCACCAGCACGTCGGCGGGGCCGTCGGGGCCGGAGGGGCGGAACAGCGCGGTCCGTTCGGGGGCGGCCGGCACCAGCGTCCGTACCCCGAAGGTGTCGGTGACGATCAGCGACCGGATCCGGGTGGCGGTGCCGACGGGCAGCTCCAGGGGCAGCACGAAGTGGTCGTTGCCGTAGACCAGGCCGTACTCCAGGACGAACAGGCGGGCCAGGTCGCCGGCGCCGGCCCCGACGCCGGCCAGGTTGACCCGGGCGTCCTCCAGCTCCCAGAACCGGGTGGAGGGCATGCCCGCGTACGACACGGGGGCCGGCAGCAGGACCTTGACCAGGTCCTTTGTCGACTTGTGGGCGTCCAGGGTGGCGCCGGGCTCGTGGTCGAAGTGGTACCAGTCCAGCCGGTCCCCGTCGTACTCGTGGGCGGTGAGCACCAGTTCGTCGTCGCCGTCGTGCGCGGCGACGGCGGCGTCGTACTCCATCCGCTCGCGCCGCCAGGCCGGTCCCTCCAGCCCGGGGGTGCTGAACAGCGGGGTGAAGTCGGCCGGCGGCCAGGGCGGCGCGGCCGGTCGGGACGCCCCGGGAGCCAGCACGGCCGGCAGTTGCAGCAGGTAGCCCGGCGGTGGGCCGGCCGGGCGGGGCGGCACCCCCAGCCAGGTCAGCCACTGGGTGACCGCGCCGGTGACCGCGCCGACCAGCGCGGCCGGGACCTGTGCCTCTGTGAGGAACCGGCCCTCGGCCCAGGCCCGCAGCGCCAGGTCGCCGTGCGGCACCCGGCCGGCGACGATCCGCAGGTACCCGACGGTCTCCGGGTCGGCGGCGGAGGCGGCGTCGGGCGGGCTGGCCGGCACCGGGTACGTGGTGCACAGCCGCCCGGCCAGCTCCCCGGCGCGGCTGCAGCGAGCAGGCGTAGCAGCTGCTGGCCGCTGTCCACGGCGAAGCGCAGGTCGGTGGCGGTGGCCGCCGGTTCGCGTTCCACCACCGCCTCCAGCGGCGTGTCGGCGGGCAGCCCGGACGGCGCCGGCGGTGGGGCCCGGCCGGTAGCGGGTGAACGCGGCGGTCCGGGCGTGCACCCGGGCGGCGACCGGCGAGCCGGTGTCCTCCCCGGTGAACTCGCCGAGCTGCCACTGGCGGGCCAACAGCCACAGCGGGTCGGCGGTGCGCGCCTGCACGGCGGGCGCCAGGTCGGCCCGCCGGGTACGCGGCTCCAGCCGGGTCCAGGTGGTCACCGACGGCAGGGTGGCCGGCGCGTCGGTGCTCGCCGGTGACGGCGCGTTGGTCGTCGGCTCGGTGCTGGTCACTGGCCCTCCTGTCCGCCCTGCGGCGTGAGCGTCGCGTCCGGGACGAAGTCCGTGGTGGTGGCGGTCTCGGTCACGTTGGTGGGGAAGTAGAGGGCGGGCAGGAACTGCCCGGCCGCGCCGAGGGAGTCCAGGTCGACCGCGCGGGCCACGGCGAGGTCGAGGGTCTCCTCCAGCACCTGGGCGAGGGTGGCCGGTTGCCAGTTCGCCGCGCCGTCGGGGGCGAGTCCGAGCAGCACCGCCTGCGGGGCGGCGGCGCCCGGGGCGTCGTACTCGAAGGTGAGGCCGGTCTGCACCTGCCCGGCGGGGACGACCTCGGTCCACTCGTCGACCAGCAGCCCGTGCACCGGTCGGGTCACGTCCAGCCCGCCGGGGGCGACCACCACCAGGGACACCGGCTCGGTGTCGGCCCGGGGTGGGGCTTCGCCGACCCACCGGTCGCCGGGGGCATAGGGGAGCTGGGCCACCCGTACCGTGGCGGGCAGCCGCACCACGCCGCCGGCGCCGGCCGCGTCGGCGGTGGTCAGCACCTCCTGGAGGCGGCCCACCGCCGGGCGGACCCGGGCGTACCGGGACAGCCAGCGGCGTACCGGATGGGGTGAGCCGCCCTGGAGGGCGTCG
>NZ_JAEVHN010000386.1:0-5954 GCF_016803375.1 Micromonospora sp. 4G55 | reverse complement strand
GCCACCTCGGCGGCGCCGAACCGGCGCAGCAGGGCGGTCTCGGCGGCCGGCAGCGCGAGCGCGCCGATCCGGGCGTCCGGCGCGGCCAGCACGGCGGCGAGCAGCTCGCGGCAGCGCTGCACCAGGCGACCGATCGTCGCCGCGTCGAACAGGTCCGTGCGGTACTGCACGAAGCCGCCGGCCGCGCCGGGGTCGGTGGTGAAGGTGAACATCAGGTCGAACTTGGTGACGTCGAACGGGATCTCAGCGCTGCGCAGCCGGGCGGCGCCGAGCCGGGGCGCCGCCACGGCGCGTACCTCCAAGTCGAACATGGCCTGGAACAGCGGCGACCGGCTCGGGTCCCGGTCCGGGCTCAGCTCTTCCACCACCCGCTCGAACGGCACCTCCTGGTACTGGTACGCGTCGAGTGCCTGGTCACGGACCCGGCCGAGCAGCTCAGCGAAGCTGGGGTCGCCGGCCAGATCGGCCCGCATGACCAGGGTGTTGACGAAGAAGCCGATGACGTTCTCCACCTCGGGCCGGGTCCGCCCGGCCACCGGCACCCCGACGCCGAAGTCGTCCTGCCCGTTCCATCGGCCCAGCAGCACCTGGAACGCGGCGAGCAGGGTCATGTAGAGCGTGGCGCCGTGTCGGCGGCCAAGCCGCTCCAGACCGGCGACCAGCTCAGGTTCCAGGGTGAACTCATGGGTGGCGCCGACCCAGGAGGGCCGGGCGGGACGGGGCCGGTCGGTGGGCAGTTCGAGCGCGGGCAGCGCGTCGAGGCGCTTGTGCCAGTGGCCCAGCTCCGCGGCGAGGCGGTCGCCGGCTAGTTCCTGGCGTTGCCAGCCGGCGTAGTCGGCGTACTGCACCGGCAGTTCCGGCAGGGTCTCGCCACCGTGGAGCGCGCCCAGCTCGCGGACCAGCACGCCCATCGACCAGCCGTCGGAGACGATGTGGTGCATGGCCAGCACGAGCAGGTGGTCTGCCGGGCCGAGCTGCCAGACCAGGGCCCGGAACAGCGGCCGGCGGCCAGGTCGAACGGGCGGTGCAACTCCTCGCCGGCCTGCGCCACCGCGGTGGCGTACGGATCGGTCGCCGGCCGCACGTCGTGCCACTCGACGGTGACCTCGGCCGCGGCCGCCACCCGCTGCACGGGCTGCGCGTCGACCACCGGGAAGGTGGTGCGCAGCGACTCGTGCCGGTCGACGAGCTGCCGCAGCGCCCAGTCGAGGCGGCCCCGGTCGAGCGGGCCGTCGACCCGCCAGGCCAGCGCGGCCATGTAGTCCGGCGCGTCGGGTTCGAGCCGGTGCAGGAACCACATCCGCTCCTGGGCGAAGGAGAGCGGGAAGTCGCCGCTGCGGCGCAGCCGGGTGATCCCGGCTGCGGGCTCGGCGGCTGCCGCGGGCAGGACCGCGGCGAACTCGGCGATGGTCGGGTGGGCGAAGAAGGTACGCACGTCGACCGGCCGGTCGAGGGCCTTCACCAGCCGGGCCACCGCGAGGGTGGCCAGCAGCGAGTGCCCGCCGAGGTCGAAGAAGTTGTCGTGGACGCCGATCCGGTCGACCCTGAGGACCTGCCGCCACACCTCGGCGACGGCCTCCTCGATCTCGTCGCGCGGGCCCTCAAAGATGTCGGTCAGCTCGGGCCGGTGCCCGTCCGGGTCGGGCAGCCGGTCGCGGTCGACCTTGCCGCCGACGGTGCGTGGCAGCTCGTCGAGGACGACCACCACGGCCGGCACCATGAACTCCGGCAGCCGCTCACCGAGCCACCGCCGCACCTCGTCGACGGCCACGCCGGCGCCGGCCAGGTAGGCCACCAGCCGGTCCTGCCGGGCGACGACCACGGCGTCCCGCACGGCGGGGTGCTCGCGCAGCCGGGCCTCGACCTCGCCGACCTCGACCCGGAACCCGCGCACCTTAACCTGGCCGTCGGCCCGGCCGTGGAACTCCAACTGCCCGTCGGGCCGCCAGCGGACCAGGTCGCCCGTGCGGTACAGCCGCCCGCCCGGCTCGTACCCGAAGGGGTCCGGCAGGAACCGCTCGGCGGTCAGTCCCGGCCGGCTGAGGTAGCCCCGGGCCAGATGCCCACCGCCGACGAACAGCTCACCAACCGCGCCGGCCGGCACGTCGCGGAGCTGGGGGTCGAGCACGTACAGGGTGCGGTCGCCGATCGCCCGGCCGACCGGGACCGCGCCCACGACGCCGCGCGGGACGTGGGCCAACGCCGTGGTGACGGTGGTCTCGGTCGGGCCGTACGCGTTGAGCACCGCGGCGTCGGGACAGCGCGTCGCGAAGCGGTCCACGTCGGCGGGGCGCACCACGTCACCGCCGAGCACCATGAGCCGGAGCGCGCCCGGGACGCTCCCGTCCCGCTCGCTCAGCTCGGCGACCAGCTCGCCGAAGTAGGCCGGCGGCAGGTTGGCGACCGTGACGCCGTGCCGGTCCAGCAGCGGCAGCAGCGTCGCCGGGGCGACCAGCCCGTGCTCGGGCAGGACCAGGGCGGCCCCGCAGGACAGCGCCGGGAAGACCTGATCGATCGAGGCGTCGAAGGCGAGCGCGGCGAACTGAAGCACCCGGTCGGCCGGGCCGAGCCCGAAACGCCGCCGCATCCGCGACACGTGCGCGGCCATCGCGCCGCGCGGCACGCTCACGCCCTTCGGCCGGCCCGTCGACCCGGAGGTGTAGATCACGTACGCGAGCTGCGCCGGGTCCACCGGGACGCCCGGGTCGTCGTCGCGGCCGCCGTCGGGCAGTGGGCCGTCGAGCAGGACGTCGAGGCCGGCGTCGGCCCTGACGAAGTCGATCCGCTCGGCCGGCCAGGCCGGGTCCAGCGGCACGTACGCCCCGCCGGCCTTGAGCACGCCGAGCACGGCGGCGAGCAGGTCGGTCCCGCGGGGCAGGCGGATGCCGACCGGGGTCTCCAGCCGGACGCCGCGGTCGCGCAGCCACCAGGCCACCCGGTTGGCCCGCGCGTTCAGCTCCGCGTACGAGACGGTGTCGTCGGCGGCGATGGCGGCGAGTGCGCCCGGGTCGCGGCGGGACCGCTCCTCGAAGGCGACTACCGGGTCGACCACCCGGCCGGTCATCTCGGCGGCGCCGAACCGGCGCAGCAGGGCGGTCTCGGCGGCTGGCAGCGCGAGCGCGCCGATCCGGATGTCCGGCGCGGCGACCACGGCGGCGAGCAGCTCGCGGCAGCGCTGCACCAGGCGGCCGATGGTGGCGGCGTCGAACAGGTCGGTGCGGTAGACCACGGTCATGGCCAGCTCGTCGCCGCGCGGCTGGGCGAAGAGCGACAGCGCGAAGAGGGCCTTGGGCCGGTCGGTTTCGAAATCGGTGAAGCGCAGGGTGCCGGCCCGTCCGTCGTCGCCGGGCACGTTCTGCATGGCGAACCATGCGTCGATCAGCGACTCGGTGTCCGGCCGCTCGGGCCGCAGCTCCCGCACCACCCGCTCGTACGGCACGTCCTGGTGGTCCAGGGCGTCCAGCGCGTCGTCGCGGACCCGGCCGAGCAGCTCGGCAAAGGTCGGGTCGCCGGCCAGCCGGGCCCGTATGACCAGCGTGTTGACGAAGAGACCGATGAGGTTCTCCACCTCGGGCCGCCCGCGCCCGGCCACCGGGGTGCCGATGCCGAAGTCGTCCTGCCCGCTCCACCGGCCCAGGAGCACCTCGAACGCGGCGAGCAGGGTCATGTAGAGGGTGGTCCCGTGCTCGCGGCTGAGCCGGTGCAGCCCGGCCACCAGCTCCGGGCCGAGGGTGAACTCGCTGGTCGCCGCGGCGTGCGACGGCTGCTCCGGCCGGGGCCGGTCGGTGGGCAGGGCCAGCGCCGGCAGGCCGGCGAGCTGCGCCCGCCAGTGGTCGACGTCGGCCGCCAGGCGGTCCCCGTCGAGTTCCCGGCGCTGTGCCTCGGCGAAGTCGATGTAGCGCAGCGGCAGCTCGGGCACGTCCCCGCCGTCGTAGTGCGCGCCCAGCTCGCGCACCAGCACCCCGATCGACCAGCCGTCGGAGACGATGTGGTGCATCGCGGCCAGCAGCACGTGCTCGGTGTCGGTGAGCCGCCAGACGACCACCCGGAACAGCGGCCCGGTGGCCAGGTCGAACGGGCGACCGGCCTCGATCCCGGCCGCGCGGGCGACCTCGGCGGCCGAGCCGGCCTCGCGCCAGCCGATCGCGGTGTCGACGTGCGGGGCGAGCACGGCCCGGGGCACCCCGTCGCGTTCGACGAAGGTGGTACGCAGCGCATCGTGCCGGGCTACCACCGCGTCCAGCGCGCGCTGCAGGCGGTCGCGGTCGAGCGGACCGTCCACCCGCCACATCGGCGTGGTCACGTACGCGGCGCTCCGCCCGCCCGCCAGCCGGTCCATAAACCACATGCGGTGCTGAGCAAACGAAGGGGTGTAACAGAATCCGCCGCTCATGCTCACCTGGCGCAATTCACAGCTCCTCAAACAGCAGTGGGATCGGGTGAGCGCGCCCTCTGGCGCAATCACCTCCCAGGGACTGGTGCCATGCCGGATCCCTGCTGGCGTTCAGCAGGATGGAAGCGGCTCGGCAGCCTCCTGCACGGCAGCATGTCGACTTCGGATGCAAGCCAACAAAGCTCATGGATCCACATGCGACCAGTAGGAAAGCAGGCGAGATGTCACTCGCGCTTGAGTAGCCGATACTCAGCCGCTCAACTACGGCGTCTACGGGGCCCGCAAGATCTGGCAGAGCCGCGCCGTCATGGCCACCAGGTGGCCCGGTGCACGCTCGAGCAGCTGATGCGCGTCGCGGGTTCAGCCGATTGGTCGGCGCGTCTCATGACGGTCGCGTCCACACTGGTGGGGGACTGGCCCCGGTTCGGTTGACTCGCTGACCTGTGAGGATGCGGTCCTCGCTGGAAGGATGTCCCCACGCCGAGAGCGTTCCCGATGGAGTTCCGTCGTGATGTCGTCGCGGTCGCCCGGAAGGGCGAGGCGCCGTTGTCGCAGATCGCGAAGGGCTTCGGATCTCCGAGTCGCGTCCGCACCGCTGGTTGAAACTGGCCGACGTCGACGACGGCGTGCGTCCCGGCGTGACGAGCAGCAAGTCCACGGAGCTGCGTGAGCTGCGCAAGCGGAACAAGCTGTTGGAGCAGGAGAACGAGATCCTGCGCCGAGCGACGGCGTTCTTCGCACGGGAGATCACCCCAAAATGACCTACCCGCTGGTCCTCGACCTGGCCGCGGACGGGATCCCCCTCGCTGTGACCTGCCGGGTCCTGGGCTTCACCCCGCAGGCCTTCCAGCGTGGCGGAAGAATCCTGTCTCGCAGCGGGACTGGGACGACGGCACCTGATGAACACCGCTTCCGACATTCACCACGACGATCATGGGGCCGATCGGTTCCGGCAAGTCCACCCTGGCGTACTCGATCGCCGGCCACCCCAAGTACGAGATCACCGGCGGCTCGGTGACCCTCGACGGCGAGGACGTGCTGGCCATGTCCGTCGACGAGCGGGCCCGCGCCGGCCTCTTCCTGGCCATGCAGTACCCGGTCGAGGTCCCCGGCGTCTCGGTGGCCAACTTCCTGCGTACCGCCAAGACCGCCATCGACGGCGAGGCGCCGAAGCTGCGCACCTGGGGCGGCGAGCTGCGCGGCGCTATGGAGCGCCTCCAGATGGACCCGGCGTTCGCCCAGCGCAACGTCAACGAGGGCTCCTCCGGCGGTGAGAAGAAGCGGCACGAGATCGTGCAGCTGGAGCTGCTCAAGCCGAAGATCGCCATCCTCGACGAGACCGACTCCGGCCTCGACGTGGACGCGCTGCGCGTGGTCAGCGAGGGCGTGAACCGGGTCCGCGACACCGGCGACACCGGCGTGCTGCTGATCACCCACTACACCCGCATCCTGCGCTACATCAAGCCGGACTTCGTGCACGTCTTCGTCGCCGGCCGGATCGTCGAGCAGGGCGGGCCGGAGCTGGCCGACAAGCTCGAGGCCGACGCCTGGTGGCCGCTGC
>NZ_JAEVHN010000385.1:0-5964 GCF_016803375.1 Micromonospora sp. 4G55 | reverse complement strand
TGCGTGACGGCCACGTCGAGCTTGCCGTCGCGGCGGGCGGCCAGGCCGAGGCCGATCTCCGCGAAGATCATCGCGCTCGGCGCGTCCTGCTCCACCGCCTCGACCAGGACCATCGGCAGGTACAGCGCGGGCTGCGTCTCGCGGCGGCCCTGCTCGGCGAGGCGCGTCAGGTGCGTGACGGCCACGTCGAGCTTGCCGTCGCGGCGGGCGGCCAGGCCGAGGCCGATCTCCGCGAAGATCATCGCGCTCGGCGCGTCCTGCTCCACCGCCAGCTGGTACGCGCGTTCGGCCAGCTCCCGGCCCTGCGCGTAGTCGCGGGTCTGCACCGCCAGCCAGGCCAGCCAGGACAGCTTGCTGCCCACCTCGGGCCAGAGCGACAGCTCCTCGGCCCAGCGCAGCCCCTCCGGTGGAGCGGCGGAGCGCTCGTGCTCGCCGCGCATCTCGGCCAGGCCGCCCACCCAGTCGGTCGCCTGCAACCGGCCCCAGCGGTCGCCGACCTGCGCGAACAACGCCGCACTGCGGGTACCGGCGCGCTCCAGCGTGGCCAGGTCGCCGGTGGCGTGGGCGAGCTTGGCCCGCGAGCTGAGCACCGCCGCCTCGGTCCAGGGGTCGTCGACGGTGGTGGGCAGCAGCTCCGCCGCCAGGGTCAGGTCGCTGCGATCGATGACCGCGTTCGCGACGAACCACGCGGCCCGCCCGCCGGGGTCGCCGGCCAGGGCGGCGCGCAGGTCGCCCGGCGCGATCGGTTCGCCCTGCAACAGCGCGAACCCGGCCCGCCACGGCGCGGCGCGCGCCTCCTCGGCCGGGTCGCCCCGCATCGCCAGCGCCCGCCGCGCCTCGGTGAGCCGGCCGCGCAGGAACCAGTACCAGCTCAGCGCGACCGCCAGGCGCAGCCCGCCACCGTGGGACAGCGCCGAGCGCAGGTTCGCCGCCTCGGCGTCGAGCCGGGCCAGCCATTCCTGCTGGTCGGCGCCGCGCAGCTCCGGGTCGGCGCGTTCGGCCAGGTCGGTGTAGTACGCCGCGTGCCGCGCCCGGACGTCGTCGGCGTCCGCCAGGCGTTCCAGGCAGAACGCGGCGACCGACTCCAGCAGCCGGTAGCGGGGGCTCGCGCCCGAGTCGTCCACCACCACCAGCGAACGGTCCACCAGCCGGGCCAGCGCGTCGAGGTCGGTCCGGCACACCCGCTCGGCCGCGTCGGGTGTGCAGCCGTCGCTGAACACGCGAGCCGGGCCAGCACCTGACGGTCGGCCTCGGCCAGCAGGTCCCAGCTCCAGCCGATCACCGCGGTCAGGGTGCGCTGTCGCGGCGGCACGTCCCGCTGCGCGGTGGCGAGCAGCCTGAACCGGTCGTCGAGCCGGTCCACCACGCCCTGCACGCCGAGCGCGCGTACCCGGGTCGCGGCCAGTTCGAGGGCCAGCGGCAGGCCGTCCAGCCGGCGGCAGAGCTGCGCCACCGCCGGCGCGGTCCGCTCGTCGAGGCGGAAGCCGCGGTGCTGCGCGGCGGCGCGGGCGGCGAACAACCGGGCCGCGGCCGAGCGCCGGACCGCGTCGAGGTCACGGTCGTGCTCGGGTACGGCCAGCGGCGGCACCTCCCAGAGCAGCTCACCGGTGAGGCCGAGAGGTTCCCGGCTGGTGGCCAGCACGGTGATGCCGGGCGCGTCCCGCAGCAGCCGGGCGACCAGCGCGGCGACCGGCTCGATGACGTGCTCGCAGTTGTCCAGCACGAGCAGCAGCTGCCGGTGCCGGAGCACCGCGGACAGCCGGTCGACGGCGGACACGCTGGCGCCCGCCGCCTCGCGCAGGTCCAACGCCTCGAGGACCTCGTCGGCGACGCGCGGGTCGCCGACCGGCAGTGGCGCCAGCTCCACCAGGTGGGCGCCGTCCGGGAGGACCAGCTCGCGGGCGGCCTCGGTGGCCAGCCGGGTCTTGCCGACCCCGCCCGGCCCGATCAGCGTGACCAGCCGCTGCTCCGGGAGCAGGGCGCGCAGCTCGGTCAGCGCCTCGGCCCGTCCGACCAGCCCGTCGAGGCGGGCCGGCAGGCTGTTCCGGATGATCGCGGCCTTCGGCGGGGCGCTCAGGCCGGCGTCCTGTTCGAGGATCCTGCGGTGCAGGGCGACCAGCTCCGGCCCCGGGTCGAGGCCCAGCTCGTCGACGAGTCGGTCGCGCAGGTCGGCGTAGCTGTCCAGGGCCTCGGACGTACGACCGGCCGCGTAGAGCGCGCGTATCTGCAACGCCCGCAGACCCTCGCGCAGCGGGTGCCGGGCGACCAGTTCGGCCAGGTCGGCGGCGACCAGGTCGTGCTCGCCGCGCGCCATCCGGGCGTCGGCGAGCCGTTCGTGCACCACGAGGCGCTGCTCGGCCAGGCGGGTGGCCTCGGCGCGGGCGAACTCGGCGTCGGCCATGTCGGCGTACGCGTCGCCGCGCCACAGCGCGAGGGCGGCGGTCAGCCGGTCCACGTCGGTGGCGGTGGCCAGCTCGGCGAACCGGTCGGCGTCCACCGCGCCGGTACGCAGCAGGTAACCGGGCGGCCGTGACTCGACCAGCTCGCGCGCGCCCGGCTCGGCGTCGTTGAGCGCCTTGCGCAGCTGGGACACCCGCACCTGGAGGGCGCCGGCCGGATTGGCCGGGACGTCCTCACCCCACAGGTCGTCGATCAGGCGGTCCGCCGAGACCACCTGGTTGCGGTGGGCCAGCAGGTCGGCCAGCAGCACCCGCACCTTGGTGCCGGGTACGACGACCGGCTCGCCGGCGTCGGTGCTGACAGCGAGCGGCCCGAGCACCCCGAACTGCACGGCCGTCATCCTAGCGACGCGGAAGGCGATCTGAAGGAGACCGTAAGCGCCGTGGCCCACCGTGGGCGCATGGACATCCACCACGAAGAACACGGCACCGGCGAGGGCCGGCCGCTCGTCCTCGTCCACGGCGCGCTCTCCGGCATCGGCACCTCGTTCGGCAGGATCCTGCCGCTGCTGGCGAAGACCCGGCGGGTGATCGCGATCGAGTTGCAGGCACACGGTCGCACCCCGGACATCGACCGTCCGCTGACCGTGGAGAACTTCGCCGCCGACGTGGTCGAGCTGCTCGACCGCCTCGATGTCGAGCGGGCGGACCTGTTCGGCTGGAGCATGGGCGCGGCCGTCGCGCTGCGCCTCGGCACCGATTACGCCGACCGGGTCGGGCGGCTGGTGCTCGCCTCGGTGAGCTTCGACGACGCCGGCCTGCACCCGGGGCTGCTGGACGGCATCCAGGACCTGCAACCGGAACACCTGCACGGCTCGGAGTTCCACGAGGAGTACCTGCGGACCGCGCCCGACCCGGCCGGTTGGCCCAACCTGGTCACCAAGATGAAGGTCCTGGACGCGAACCTGCCGCAGTGGACGCCCGAGCAGATCCGCGCGCTGGCCGCGCCCACGATGATCGTGCTGGCCGACTCGGACATCGTCCAGCCCGAGCATGCCGTGCGGATGTTCCGGCTGCTCGGCGGGGCGGTGGCCGGCGACCTGACCGGCCTGCCGGCCTGCCGCCTGGCCATCCTGCCCGGCACCACCCATACCACCATCCCGCACCGCGCCGACTGGCTGGCCCCGATGATCGACGAGTTCCTGGACGAGGATCACCGCGGGTAGTTGCCTTCTCGCAACGGTCGCGGAAATTTCCACCGTGGGTAACCTGCGAGCGTGAACGACGATGCTGCGGCTTTCGATTCGGGCCTGGTGAGCCCCCGGCCGACCGCGGCGTCCGTGCTCCTGTCCGAGGACTTCACCGCCGCCACCGTGACCGCCCTGCGGCACCGGCTGCGGGCGGCGGTCAGTGGCGCGGGACTCGTCGGCGACGAGGGCTACGACTTCGTTCTCGCCGTGCACGAACTGGCCACCAACGCGGTGCGCCACGGTGGCGGCCACGGCCACCTCGACCTGCGGCGCCAGGACGACGTGCTGATCTGCGAGGTCAGCGACCACGGGGCGACCGCGTCAGGTCTGCCGGTGCGGTTGCCCCCCGTCGACGTCGCCGGGGGACGCGGCCTGTGGCTGGCCCACCGGCTGAGCGAGGGCCTGCTGCTCACCCGAGGGATCGACGGCGTCACCGCCACCGTGACGGCGTGCCTGGACGCCGTCGCCGGCCCGCCCGTCGTCGACGGCGCGACCGCCGAGCCGCACCCGTCCGCCGAGGACGACCCGCGATGACGCCGCAGCCGGGCTGACGGCATCGGATCAGCGCCGGCCGTACCCGGCCTCGGATCGACGGCCCCGGCGCCGGTCGACTCTGGACTCCGTCCGGTGCCGGACGCGTCGTCGGCTGCCGTCAGGGTCGGCGGCGCGGCGGGTCGGTGCCCCGGTCCCACTGTTCGCCGCGCCTGCGGCGGTCCTCCCGTACGGCGCTGCGGATCGACCGGACCGTGGCGTCGGGCGCGAAGATGAGCGCGTACCAGCGGTCGAGCATCGCGTGCAGGTCGCTGAGCGTGGCCGTCGCCCGCTCCACCTGCTCCCGGGACGTTCTCAGCTGCTCGCGGGCCGCCTGTGCCTCCACCTCCAGCTCCGCCACCCGCACGCGCATCGGTTGCACGAGGGTCAGTGCCGCGTCAGTGAGCATGTCCGCCGCCTCCGCCTTAAACTTGCCGCGTTGCGCCACGACGGCGGCGATGGCGGCCAGGCCGCTGGCGCCGCCGAGCACGCCCAGCACGGACAGGACGACCTGCACCCACTGCGGGGCGGTGCTGGTGTCGGTCGGCGTCATCGTCGGCCGCCGGTGGGACAGTTGCCGCTGTCCACGTCGATGTTGCGGAGCAGCCTCCGGAGGTCGAGCAGGATCTCCGTGGCGCGCCACCACGAGCCCACCGCGACCGCGGTGATGAACGACGCCGCCGCGACCGCCATCCGACCGGACATCACCACCAGGGCGACGGAGTACATCCCGGCGAGGGTGCCCAGCAGGAGCATCGACGCCAGCTCGATGCCGAGGGCGGTGGAGACCCGTCCCGGCCAGGTCAGGCCGAGCAGGCCGCCCAGCCCGACGACGACGAGGCCCAGTTCCCAGCCGATCCGGACCGGTCGCGGCATCGCCATCTCCACCGAGGGTGGGCGCACGTTGAGGGTGATCAGCAGGAGCCCGCACACGGGCGCGGTGACCAGGACGGCGTTCTCGAACGGTCGCCGGTTGCGCCAGATTCGCATGGTCTGCACGGCAACTCCCTGAGGTCGATGCGGGTGCCCCGTGGGAGCGGTTGCCGGAGGCGTACGACCACGCTGCCCGGGTGGCACCCGCTGCGGTGCCGGGGTGTGACGACGAGCGCCATCGGTGGTCGACACCTCTAGTCATACCACCCGTTTCCGGTCACCCCCAACTGATGGATTCCGACATAAGCGCTGGTCAGCCGGGGTGTGAGCGGCCTTGGACGGGCAGCCGCGGGAGGCTGAGAGGCGCGTCGAGCGGCGTCCGGATGTCCCTTCTCGACTATCGAGGAGGCGGCCTCGCCGCTGCTCAGGAACAAGACACCTTCCGAACAAACAGCAGAAATAGCGCAAAACCCCAACGGGCCGGGTCATCCGGCGCCGATGGCGGAGCGTTTGCCGACCGTGGCCGCGGGTAGCCACGCTGCCTCGCCACGGGAAGGACGTCGCATGGCCGAGCTGAGTTTCGTCGACAAGGTAGCCGCGCGGGCGGGCGTACCGCCGGAGACGGCGCGGTCCCTGACCGAGGCCACCCTGAGCACCCTCACCCAGCGGATCAGCGGCGGCGAGGCGGCTGCCCTGGCCGGCCACGTCGCCGACGAGCTGAGCACGTTGCTCATCAAGGGTACGGAGGACCCGGAGGCGTTCGGCTACGACGAGTTCATCGGTCGCGTGGCCGACGGCGCCGGGGTGGAGCGCGCCGTCGCCGAGCGGGGCGTGCGGGCCGTCCTGCAGACCCTGCACCGGGTGGTCGGACACCGGGAGTTCGAGGACGCCATGGCGCAACTACCGGCGGA
>NZ_JAEVHN010000384.1:0-5970 GCF_016803375.1 Micromonospora sp. 4G55 | reverse complement strand
CCTGCCCGGCGACTGGCCGGTGCTGCTGCCCGGCCGCCCCGACGACGATCTCGCCGCGCTGCTGCGCGACCCGGTGCCCGCGCTGCGCAACCAGCTGCGACAGCTCACCGTCGGCGTCTCCAGCGACGGGACCCCGTTCGCGGTGCCCGCGCTGCGCTGGCTGACCGCCGTGCTGGGCGGCGCCGACACCCTCGACCCCGCAGTCCTGCCGCCCCTGCCAGCCGGTTGGGGAACCGAGGAGCACCCGTGGCGGCTGGTGCTGCCCGCCGACAACCGCGTCGACCTGCTCCTGTGGACCTCGGAAACGGGCCCGGGACCGGGATGGGTCGACGCTTACGCCCGCGACCTCCTCGACGCGGAAACCGGCACCGCGCTCCTCGAGCGGCTGCGGGTCACCGCCGAAGCGCTGCCCGCCCCGTCCGCGGCGTTGCACGGGCGCGAACCGGAGACACTCGGCGACGCGGTGGACACCCTCGCCCGCTGGTGCGCCGACAGCGACGGCGTCGTACCGCACTGGTCCCAGGTCGCGGTCGGCCCGAGATGGCAGGTGGGGAAGACGCTGACCTGCGCCCACCAGGACCTGCCCGGCGACGCGAACGCCATCGCCCAGGTCCGTCACCAACTGGACGCCGCCGCGCCGGCCGACGACCGGTGCGTCCTGCTCGTGTCGGCACCGTTCGCCGACCACCGGTCCTGGCGCGCGCTGCTCGCCGAGATCGACCCGGAGCACGCCCCCGACGCGCACTTCCACCTGCGGATTCCCGGCGTCGACCCGATGACGGTCGACCTCGCCGAAACCAGGGCGGTCTCCCCGACGTACACAGTCGACCTCGCCGACCAGGGCGCCGACCCGTTGAGCCTGCAGGCACAGCTCGGCCGGGTCGTGGACCGCGCCCGCGCCCTCACCGGCCACCCGCGGGTGCACCTGGTCGCCCACTCCACCGCCGGAGTCACCGCCCGGGCGTTCGCCGCCGCCCACCCGCAGCTGATCGCCGGGGTCATCACCCTCGGCACCCCGCACGCCGGCAGCCCCCTCACCCCGCTGACCGACCCCCACCTGGCCGACGCGGTCCGCTTCGCCGCCACGCTCGCCCCCCGACAGCCGTACCGCTGTCCTGCGCGCGGTGACGTTCCTGGCCGGCGGGCCCGACCAGGCGGCCTTCGCCGGCCTACCGGGCGACCACACCGACGCCGACACGCCGGGCTTCGCCATCTGCGCCGTCGCCGGGCCGGAACTGGCACCCCACCTGGCCGCGCAGGTCGCCCGCCAGGTGCACGACGCGGCCGGCGCGGCGACGGCACCACCGCGCACGCTGGCTCTGGGTCTGCTCGTGCGACCCACGGTGCCGGAGGTGGCCGCCCGGATCCGCGTTCCGCTGGCGGAGGTGCTGCTGGACCCGACGGCGCCACCGATGCCTCGCAGACGCCGGCTGCAGGCCGAGGCGTGGCTGAGCACACCCGACGGATGGCTGCTCCCCGACCGGGTCCGCGCCGCCCGCGTGGGCGCCACGATCAGCAGCGCCGGCGACGGGGGCCGCACCGTCACCCCGATCGCCGACCTGCACGACGCGCAGCTGCGCGGCCCGATCGAGCCGCTCGTGACGTTCAGCACCGCATTGCAGCGACTCGGCGACCGCACCGCGCCGCTACCGCTCGGCGCCGTACCCGGGCTCGTGGTGAACGCCCTGCGCACCGCGGGACTGGTTCCGCCCGGCGCGGACGTGCTCGACCCCGGCGCCCTGCGGCGACTCGCCGCCGCGCCCGCGGCGTACCTCGCCGGGACGGCCACCGCCCTGGCCGATCTGCTCCTGTCGACGGTCGGCATGACCGGCCCCGCCAGCGGGCCGTGGCGCACTGCCCTGCCACAGTTCGGCACGGAACTGACGGTCAACGCGGAACCCTGGACGGCGACGTTGGCACCGCCCTCCCCGGCCGGTCACCTGCCGCCGGTGGAACTTGCCGGAACACTCTTCCTCCCGTCGGGCGTCACGGACGCCGACGCGACCGCCCGCTCCGGCGCCGTCGTCGCACGCTGGACGGCGGCGACCGGCCGGCTGACCGCGGAAATCCCGGGCTGGGTCGACCCGGTCGTGCTGCTGCCCACCGCCGCCACGCCGGCCGTGCCGCCCGGCGCCCCCCGCCGCGTTGGCCTACGCGGCGCTCGACGCGGTCGCGTCACTCGTGGCGGACGCGATGCTGCCCGAAGGGCGCAAGCTGCTGCCGCTTGGCCGGCTACTGGCGACGCCGGCCGCGTTCCTCACCGGCAGAGGCCTCCTCGCCGGGCCGGGCGGCGACGTGGACCCGACCCGGCTCAACGACCTGCTCGGCGCCGCCGGCGACCTGCTCGGCCTGGACACCACCCACGGCCTGGCGTTGCCCGGTGGCCTGACGGTCCACGCCGTGGCCGACCCGGTGCGACTGATGCTCACCGCCACCATCGCGATCGGCCCGGACGAACGCCTCGAGATCGGCGTCGGGATCGGGCTCACCGGCCCGGACGCCGGGGCCCCGACCGGGCAGCTGAGCCTGACCCGAGCGGTGCCGGGCGACTGGACGTCGGTGACCGTGACCGCGGGCGTGGACCGCCACGGATTGGCGCTGTCGATCACCCCTGCCGGCGCCACCGCGATCACGCTGCTGCCGCAGGTCGACGGCGTGGGCGCGCTGGCCGGGACGGCGACGCGCCTGCTACCGCAGGTGCTTCAGGCCATGGTGACCGCCGTCAAGGCCGACGGGTCGCCGGGACCGGTCTTCGACGCCGCGCTGGCCGTGGCCGCCGCCCTCGGCATCTACGGCGACGACGCGGACGGCTTCCTACGCGCAGACCGCACCGCCGAGCTGGCCAGAATGCTGCAACCGGGCTGGCTGGAGTCGCGGACCGCATCGGCGTCGGACGTCGCCACCCTGATCGTGGACCTGCTGCAGGCCATCGATCTGCCCTTCGACACGGTCGAGGATCTCGGCCCGGCCGTCCGCGCCACCGTCGGCCTCGCCGGCGGCAGCCTCGCCGTCACCGCCGGCTGGTCGAGCAGCGGATCACCGACCGTGCTGGTCGACCTCGCCGGGATCGAGCTCGGACCGGTACTGATCGAGCAGGCGAGCCTCGGCTACGACGGCGAACTGCACGCCCATCTGCGGACGGGACTGCGCCCACCGGCCCCGGTCGCGTTCCTGCGGCCCTCCCTCGACGTAGACCTGGACGTGGACGTCGTGCACGGACGGGCCCTGTTCGCGGCGCGGGTGCTTCCCTTCGGGACGGCGGAGGCCTCGCACGCGGCGATCACGCTCGCCCCCGTACCCGGCGTCGTCATGACCGAGGACGGCGCGTTCGCGCTGCTGCAACGCTGGGCCGTCCCGCTGGTCGCGACCACCGTGCTGGCCGCCTTCGCCGACGGTCTTGACGTCCCCTGGTGGGCGCACGGTCCCTCGGCGCTGTCGGTCCTCACCGCCGCCGGCATCGTGGTGACCGGGCCGGACGGTTCCGAGGTGGCCGCCGATCCGCCGCCGGTGTCCGAGATGGCGTTGCGGGGACTGGCCGCGCTCGCCGGCGGCCTGTCGGTGCGCCTCGCGGACCTGCATGTGGCGCTGGTCGCCGAGGGCGGACGCTACGGTGTCCGGCTCATTGGCCGCCAGCCCATCGACGCCGGCGACCTCCGCGTCAGCCTGCGTTTCGGCGACACCGACTGGCTCACCGACCACGACGCCGGCGTCACCCTGTGGCTGCTGGCCGACCCGCCGTCGGGGACCGTGCCGACGCTGCGTCCGGGGTTGCAGCTGACCGGCCTCGGCGTGGTCCTCTCCGGCCGGGACGCGCCACTGCTGGACACCAGCCTGCGCATCCGCGCGCTCGGTGTGTTCGCGTTCGCCACCGCGAACTTCGTCGATTCCCAGGGAACGCCGGCACTGTCCGTCACCGCAGTCGGGGCCGGCGCCCAGCTTGACGACGCCCACCTCGTGCTCTCCGCCGACGACGCCGACTCCTTCGTCGCCCAGCTGTTGCCGTCGGACGTGGAAGCGCCGCTCGACCTCGCCGTGTCCTGGCGCCAGCCGGAAGGGCTACGGCTGCACCGGGCCGCCGCGGCCGGCGGCCTGGAGCTGACCGTCCCGCTGGACGTACGGGCCGCAATCTTCCAACTCACCGAGATGTGGCTGCGCCTGGGCATCGACGCCGGCACGACGGCCGTGGCGGCCGCGGTCAGCGGCAGGGCCGATCTCGGCCCGCTGCACCTGACGGTCAAACGCGTCGGAATCGAGGCACGCTTCGGCGCCGGCGGGGCGGGGCTGGCGTTCCGTCCGCCGGACGGCGCCGGTCTGTCGCTCGACGCCGGGGTGGTGTCCGGCGGCGGCTACCTCGCCCACGACGACGCGCTGCACCAGTACTCGGGCGCGGTCCAACTGCAGTTCGCGGCGGTCAGCCTCAAGGCCGTCGGTATCATCACGACCCGGGCACCTGACGGCTCCCCCGGCTTCTCCCTGCTGATCATCATCGCGGCCGAATTCACCCCGATCCAGCTCGGCTTCGGCTTCACCCTGGTCGGAGTCGGCGGCCTGCTCGGGCTCAACCGCACCACCGATCTGCCGGTGCTGCGGGCCGGCGTGCGGGAGGGCACGCTCGGCTCGGTGCTGTTCCCCACCGACCTGGTCGCCAACGCCCCGAAGATCATCAGTGACCTCAACCGGGTCTTCCCGCAGGCACCCGGGCGGTTCCTGATCGGACCGATGGGCAAGCTGGCCTGGGGCAGCCCACCGATCATCACCGTCACCGTGGGCGTCATCCTCGACCTACCGGCGCCGGTGCGGCTCATCATCATGGGCCGGGTCCGGATGGTGCTGCCCGACGAACGCGACGCCGTCGTCGCCCTCAACCTCGACGTCCTCGGCACGGTCGACTTCGACCGCGGCGAACTGTCGTTCGACGCCTCATTGTTCGACTCCCGGGTCGCCGCGTTCGACATCACCGGCGACATGGCGTTGCGGGCCTCATGGGGGACCAACCCCATGTTCGCTCTCTCCGCCGGCGGCTTCCACCCCCGGTTCCGAGCCCCGGCCGGCTTCCCGGCACTGCGCCGGCTCACCATCAGCCTGGCCACCGGCGACAACCCCCGCATCCGGCTAGAGTCCTACCTCGCGCTGACCTCCAACACCGCCCAGTTCGGGGCCCGACTCGAGCTGTACGCGGAGGCGTCCGGGTTCAACATCCAGGGATGGCTGGGCTTCGACGCCCTGTTCCAGTTCGAACCGTTCGCCTTCGAAGTCGACATCACCGGCGGCGTCCAGCTCCGGCACGGACGTACGCTGCTGTTCGCCGTCACCGTCGAGCTGCACCTGTCCGGCCCACGGCCCTGGCACGCCCATGGCCTGGCCACCTTCCACGTGCTGTTCATCGACGTCTCGGTCGCCTTCGAGGTGACGTTCGGCCGGCCCGACCCGCCACCACTGCCCGAACCCGCCGACGTCGCCACCCTGCTGGAAACCGCTCTGGCCGACGTCCGCAGCTGGACGGCCCAACTACCGTCGAGCAGCGACACCCTGGTCACCCTGCGGGAGATCACTCCCGGCGCCCGGGAACTGCTCGCGCACCCGCTGGGCACCCTGGCGTTCACCCAGCGTGTGGTCCCGCTGGCCACCGTGATCGACCGCTTCGGCACCGCCCGGCCGAAGGACGACACCCGCTTCGACGTGACGGTGTCCGTCAACGCCCGGACCGCCACGGTCGAGGCGACGCTGCAGGAGCAGTTCGCGCCCGGGCAGTTCTTCGTCCTCACCGACGACGAACGGCTCAACCAGCCCTCGTTCCGGCGCATGCCGGCCGGTCAGCGGCTCGCCACCAGCACGGCCGGGCGCGACCGGTGGCAGGTCCGCGCGGCGCCCCTGGACTACGAGGAGAAGGTGTTGGACGAGCCCGACGGCCCACAGCTCACCGCCCGCACGGCCCGCCGCCCGCGGCTGCGCCGGCTCACCGGCGACGAG
>NZ_JAEVHN010000383.1:0-5991 GCF_016803375.1 Micromonospora sp. 4G55 | reverse complement strand
GTACGCGTCACCGTCTCGACGATCTTCCGCGCCGAGGAGTCGACGACCTCGTGGTCATAGGCCTTGAGCCGGATGCGGATCTTCTGTCCCGCCATGGTGGCTTCTGTTCCTTCTCTCGATGCCGCTGTGTTGCGGGCGCTGTACCGGCTGGTACAGGCCCACTTCGCCGACCCCCGCGGTCGGGCGTGTCGCGCCCTCGGGCCAGGCTCCGCCCCGGGACTCCGGAGCGATTCTCAGACCACGCGGTGGGTCAAGGCGCCGATCGCATCACAGCGATCTGGACGCCGTGCGAGGGTGTTGACCGCCAGGGGCGATCAACCACCCTACGCGCGACTGTTGGTCTCCCGGAGGTCCAGCTTTCACCGGACGCAGGTGACTAACCGTCGTTACGCAACCTGACTAGTATGCCGCACGACCGGCGGCCACGCTAATCGGGGTTACCCAGCTCACTTGAGGATGCTGGTGACGCGACCAGCGCCGACCGTACGACCACCCTCGCGGATCGCGAACTTGAGGTTCTCCTCCATGGCGATCGGCTGGATCAGCTTCACGGTCATGGTGGTGTTGTCGCCCGGCATGACCATCTCGGTGCCCTCGGGCAGCGTGACGACGCCGGTGACGTCCGTGGTCCGGAAGTAGAACTGCGGACGGTAGTTCTGGAAGAACGGGGTGTGCCGGCCGCCCTCCTCCTTGGAGAGGATGTAGACCGTCGCCTCGAACTCCGTGTGCGGGGTCGTGGTGCCCGGCTTGATGACGACCATGCCGCGCTCGACGTCCTCGCGCTTGATGCCGCGCAGCAGCAGACCGACGTTCTCACCCGCACGGGCCTCGTCGAGCAGCTTGCGGAACATCTCGATGCCGGTGCAGGTGGTCTTCATCGACTTCTCGCGGATGCCGACGATCTCCACCTCCTCGTTCGGCTTGAGGATGCCGCGCTCGGCGCGACCGGTGACAACGGTGCCACGACCGGTGATCGTGAAGACGTCCTCGATCGGCATGAGGAACGGCTTCTCGGTCTCGCGCTCCGGCTGCGGGATCGCGGTGTCGACGGCGTTCATCAGGTCCATCAGGCGACCGGTCCACTCCGGGTCGCCCTCGAGGGCCTTCAGCGCCGAGACCCGGACGACCGGCAGGTCGTCACCCGGGTACTCCTGCGAGGAGAGCAGCTCACGGACCTCGAGCTCGACGAGCTCCAGGAGCTCCTCGTCGTCGACCATGTCGCTCTTGTTGAGCGCCACGACGATGTACGGCACACCGACCTGACGGGCCAGCAGCACGTGCTCGCGGGTCTGCGGCATCGGGCCGTCGGTCGCCGCCACCACCAGGATCGCGCCGTCCATCTGCGCGGCACCGGTGATCATGTTCTTGATGTAGTCGGCGTGACCGGGGCAGTCGACGTGCGCGTAGTGACGCGCCTCGGTCTGGTACTCGACGTGCGCGATGGAGATCGTGATGCCGCGGGCCTTCTCCTCCGGCGCCTTGTCGATCTCGTCGAACGGCGTGTACGGGTTCAGGTCCGGGAACTGGTCGTGCAGGACCTTGGTGATGGCCGCCGTCAGCGTCGTCTTACCGTGGTCGATGTGACCAATGGTGCCGATGTTGACGTGCGGCTTAGTCCGCTCGAACTTCGCCTTCGCCACTGGTGTCCTCCTGTGGACTTCTTGGTTCGTTCGCCCCGGCGCGCCGATTGGCGCTTAGGACTCTGTCGACAGCCTTTCCGGCCTGGCGGCCGGAGAGCTTTGGTGGGTTCTGCGGCGATGAAGCCTACAGGCCCGGTCTCACACAACCCGATCGAGGTGGCCGCGGGCGGGGAGTGCCCTCCCGCGACCAGCCTCGAACCATCGGATCAACTCAGGTGAGCGTCACTCACCAGTCGCCTTGGCGATGATCTCCTTCGCCACGCTCTGCGGAACTTCGGCGTAGGAGTCGAACTGCATGCTGTAGCTAGCCCGGCCCTGGGTCTTCGACCGCAGGTCGCCGACGTAGCCGAACATCTCCGACAGCGGCACCAGGGCCCGGACGATACGGGCGCCGCTGCGCTCCTCCATCGCCTGGATGATGCCGCGCCGGGAGTTGAGGTCGCCGATGACGTCACCCATGTTCTCCTCAGGAGTGGTGACTTCAACGGCCATCATCGGCTCGAGGAGCGCGGGGTCGGCCTTGCGGGCCGCCTCCTTCATCACCATCGAGCCGGCGATCTTGAATGCCATTTCCGACGAGTCGACCTCGTGGTACTGACCGTCCAGCAGCGTCAGCTTGACACCCACCAGCGGGAAGCCGGCGAGGATGCCGTACTGCATCGCGTCCTGGGCACCCGCGTCCACCGAGGGGATGAACTCCCGGGGGATGCGGCCACCGGTGACGGCGTTGGCGAACTCGTAGGTCGGCGAGTCGTTGTCCAGCGGCAGCGGCTCGACGCTCACGATCACGCGGGCGTACTGGCCGGAACCACCGGTCTGCTTCTTGTGGGTGTACTCGATCTTCTCCACCTTGCGGCGGATCGTCTCGCGGTACGCCACCTGCGGCTTGCCGATGTTCGCCTCGACGTTGAACTCGCGGCGCATCCGGTCCACCAGGATGTCCAGGTGCAGCTCGCCCATGCCGGAGATGACCGTCTGACCGGTCTCCTCGTCCAGCTTGACGCGGAAGGTCGGGTCCTCCTCGGCCAGCCGCTGGATGGCGGTGCTGAGCTTCTCCTGGTCGGCCTTGGTCTTCGGCTCGATCGCGACCTCGATGACCGGCTCCGGGAAGGTCATCGACTCCAGGATGACCGGGTTCGCCGGGTCGCAGAGGGTGTCACCGGTGGTGGTCTGCTTGAGACCCTGCACCGCGATGATGTCGCCAGCCTGGGCCGAGCCGCGCTCTTCCCGCTTGTTGGCGTGCATCTGGTAGATCTTGCCGATCCGCTCCTTGCGGTCCTTGGTGGAGTTGACCACCTGGGTACCGGTCTCGACCATGCCGGAGTAGACCCGGACGTAGGTGAGCTTGCCGAGGTGCTTGTCGGTCTGGATCTTGAAGGCCAGGCCGGAGAAGGGCTCCGACTTGGACGGCTTCCGCTGCAGCGGGGTCTCGCCGTCGGTGGCCGTACCCTCGATCGCCGGAACGTCCAGCGGCGACGGCAGGAAGTCGACGACGGCGTCGAGCATGGGCTGCACGCCCTTGTTCTTGAACGCCGAGCCGCAGAGCACCGGGTTGGCCTTGCTGGCGATGGTGGCCCGACGGATGGCGGCCTTGATCTCCTCGACGGAGATCTCCTCGCCCTCCAGGTACTTCTCCATCACCGCGTCGTCGACGTCGGCCAGGGTCTCCATCAGCTTCTCGCGCCACTCCGCCGCGGAGTCGGCCAGCTCGGCCGGGATCTCCTCGATGGCGTAGTCCTCACCCTTCTGGGTCTCCCCGCGCCAGGTGAGGGCGCGCATGCCGATCAGGTCGACGACGCCGATGTGGTCGCCCTCGAGGCCGATCGGGATCTGGAGCACCAGCGGGGTGGCGTTGAGCCGGTCGATCATCATCTGCACGCAGCGGAAGAAGTCGGCACCGGTCCGGTCGAGCTTGTTGACGAAGCACATCCGCGGGACGTGGTACTTGTCGGCCTGACGCCAGACGTTCTCCGTCTGCGGCTCCACGCCGGCGACACCGTCGTAGACCGCGACCGCACCGTCCAGCACCCGCAGCGACCGCTCGACCTCGACCGTGAAGTCGACGTGACCGGGCGTGTCGATGATCTGGATCGTGTGGCCCTTCCACTCACACTTGGTGGCAGCGGAGGTGATGGTGATACCACGCTCCTGCTCCTGCTCCATCCAGTCCATGACGGCAGCGCCCTCGTGGACCTCACCGATCTTGTACGTGATACCGGTGTAGAACAGGATCCGCTCGGTGGTCGTGGTCTTACCGGCATCGATGTGCGCCATGATGCCGATGTTGCGTACGTTGGCGAGCGCGTCTGCGGCGGCCACTTCAATCCCTACTTATCGTCGTCTCGACTCGACTGGTGGCGGTTCCGGCGCCGGTCCGGCGCCGAACCAGGGTGTTACCAGCGGTAGTGCGCGAAGGCCTTGTTGGACTCGGCCATCTTGTGCGTGTCCTCGCGCCGCTTGACGGCGGCACCCAGACCGTTGCTCGCGTCCAGCAGCTCGTTCATCAGCCGCTCGACCATGGTCTTCTCACGACGGGCCTTGGAGTACGTCACCAGCCAGCGCAGACCGAGGGTGGTCGCGCGGGCCGGACGGACCTCGACCGGCACCTGGTAGGTCGCGCCACCGACGCGGCGGCTGCGGACCTCGAGGGTCGGCTTGACGTTGTCCATCGCGCGCTTGAGCGTGACGACCGGGTCGGTGCCGCTCTTCTCGCGGCAGCCCTCCAGGGCGGCGTACACGATGCGCTCGGCGAGCTGACGCTTACCGCGCATCAGGATCTTGTTCACCAGCTGGTGACCAACGGCGAGTTGTACACCGGGTCAGCGACCAGCGGCTTCCGCGGAGCGGGTCCCTTACGCGGCATGTCAGCTCTTCTCCTTCTTCGCGCCGTACCGGCTGCGCGCCTGCTTGCGGTTGCGGACACCCTGGGTGTCCAGCGAACCGCGGACGATCTTGTACCGCACGCCGGGGAGGTCCTTCACCCGGCCGCCGCGGACGAGCACGATCGAGTGCTCCTGCAGGTTGTGACCGACGCCCGGGATGTAGGCGGTCACCTCGATCTGGCTGCTGAGCTTGACACGAGCGACCTTGCGGAGCGCCGAGTTCGGCTTCTTGGGGGTGGTGGTGTACACGCGGGTGCACACACCGCGCCGCTGAGGGCTGCCCTTCAGCGCCGGGGTCTTGGTCTTGGTCGTCTTGGCCTGGCGGCCCTTTCGGACCAGCTGCTGGATGGTGGGCACCGGGTTTCTCCGCTCCCTTCGGCCGCTCACGCGGCCGCGCCGTCTGCTCGTTAGCCGACCTGATGGACGGCTCTCCTACATTCCGACCAGGGCCACCTCACGGAGGTCCCGGCACCCGCGGTCGGGCGTGTCGCCCAGCTCACGGTCCCGGTGCCGTCGCTCGCGCGTCGCACCGGATTGTGTTCGCCGGCACGCGGTTGACCGTGCGCCGGGTCTTGGACTGTGTCGTACGGCCGCTCGATCACCGGATAAGCCGGGACCCGCGCACGCACGAGTTGCCCGGGCGGGCCCGGGCACAAGGGGAAAGAGTACCTACCACAGCCTCGCAGGTCAAAACGGAATGGTCCGGCGGATCTCAAACCCCGCCGGTCGCCCGCCCCGTGGCGCCTGCTCGCCCGTGGTGGGCACCTACGGCTCCAAGTGTACCGGCTGCCCGCGGAAGCGGCCCGTCGCCCCCGCCGCGACCGCCGTCACCCGAACTGCAGCAGCAACGCCAGCCCCAGGCCCGCCAGGCAGAGCAGCAGACCCGTCGCCCCGCAGCTGATCCCGGCCGTGGCCAGCCCTCGCCCGGTGAACCGGACCGCCGGCGGCGGCGCCGCCCGCCCGATCTGCCGCCGGGCCAGCAGCCCGGCCACGATCGCGGCCCGCCCCCGGCCAGCACACCCGGCACGGTGAACGCGCCGGCCGCCCAGGCCCCGCCGTACCGCGCCGCCCCGACGCCGAAACAGACCACCAGCACCGACACCAGGATCGACACCACCCCGGCCACCAGCGAGCCCCACCGCCGGACCGGAGGTCACCGCGGGCACGTCGAGATGGACCACCCCGAACGGGGTACCCGGTACCGCGTCGACCCGCTTGGGCGGTCTGGGCGCCTCCCGCGGCGGCGGGGGCAGCCAACCCGGACCGGCCGCCAGCCACCGCCCGGCGTTCCACCGAGGTACGCCCCCGCCGGAAGCGGGGACGGCCCCGGGTACGACCCGGACACCTGACCCGGCTGCCCCGGCGACAGCTGGCCGGGGTGACCACCGGAAACCTGACCCGGCTGCGCCGGCGAGAACTGGCCGGGGTGACCGCCGAAGGGCTGACCTGGCGACAACTGCCCGGGGTAC
>NZ_JAEVHN010000382.1:0-6015 GCF_016803375.1 Micromonospora sp. 4G55 | reverse complement strand
GCACTTTCTCGGAAAGAGTGGCTATTCCGCGTGGGATAGCCACTCTTTCCGTGAAAGTGCAGCGCCATGGCACCCCAGGTGTGGGGGTGGGTCAGTCGACGGGCCAGGTGTGGACGGGTTCGTTGCTGCGCTGGAGTTCGGCGTAGCGGCGGGCCATGTGGTGCAGCGCCGCCTCGCGGTGCATGCCCCGGTGGCGCTCGGCCGCCCAGACCGCCTCGGTCTGCCAGACCGCGCCGTTGCGACCGGTACGGCAGCGCTGCTCGATGACGCCGAGCAGCCGGTCCCGCTCGGCCGGGTCGACGCCGAACCGGTCCAACCCGGTCGCCGCCGTCGGCAGCAGCGTGTCGAGGACCAGCTTGGCCACCGGCACGTCCCCGAGACGGGGCCAGTGCAGGACGGCGTCCATGCCGCGCCGGGCGGCGGCGTGGAAGTTCTCCTCGGCGGAGCTGAAGGTGAGCTGGCTCCAGATCGGCCGGTCCGACTCGGCCAGCCCGCGGGCCAGCCCGAAGTAGAAGGCGGCGTTGGCGAGCATGTCCACCACGGTCGGGCCGGCCGGCAGCACCCGGTTCTCCACCCGCAGGTGGGGGCGACCGTCCATGATGTCGTAGACCGGCCGGTTCCAGCGGTAGACCGTGCCGTTGTGCAGCCGCAGTTCCGAGAGCTGGGGGACCCCGCCCGCGTGCAGCACCTCCACCGGGTCCTCGTCCTCGCAGATCGGCAGCAGCGGTGGAAAGTACCGGACGTTCTCCTCGAACAGGTCGAAGATCGAGGTGATCCAGCGCTCGCCGAACCACACCCGGGGTCGTACGCCCTGGGCCTTGAGTTCGTCGGGGCGGGTGTCGGTGGCCTGCTCGAAGAGGGCGATCCGGGTCTCGGCCCAGAGCTGCCGCCCGTAGAGGAAGGGGGAGTTCGCGCCGATCGCGACCTGGACCCCGGCGATCGCCTGGGAGGCGTTCCAGTAGTCGGCGAAGCTGTCCGGCGCGACCTGGAGGTGGAACTGGAGGCTGGTGCAGGCCGCCTCGGGGGCGATCGAGTCGGTGTGGGTCTGGAGCCGTTCCACACCCCGGATGTCCAGCTCGATGTCCTCGCCCCGGGCGCCGACGATCTGGTCGTTGAGCACCCGGTAGCGCTCGTTGGTGGAGAGGTTGTCCACCACCAGGTGCCGCTCGGTGAGCGTGGGCAGGATGCCGACCAGGACGATCCGAGCGTCGGACTTCGCCGCCCGCTCGTCGGCCCGGGTCAGGCTGCTGCGCAGTTCGGCCTCGTACTCGGCGAACCCGCTGCCCTCGATCAGCCGGGGCGCGGCGTTCAGTTCGAGGTTGAACTGGCCGAGTTCGGTCTGGAAGAGCGGGTCGGCGATGGCGGCCAGGATCTCCTCGTTGCGCATCGCCGGTTCGCCCGCCGGGTCCATCAGGTTGAGTTCGATCTCCAGGCCGGTCATCGGCCGGTCCGCGTCGAAGCCGAAGTCGTCCAGCATCAACGCGAAGACGTCCAGGCTGCGCCGAACCTTCTGCCGGTAGCGGACCCGGTCTTCCCGGGAGAAGGCGCCCTGCTCGACGTCCCTACCCATGTGCCCTCCCGGCGCGAGGCGCGCGGGACCGTGTCGTCCCGCCCGCGTTGTGAACAACCACGGTAAGAGCGCCACCTCGCCAGGGCCAGTGGCCCGACGAATACGCGCTGTGGCCCTCTCTACCCAGCGGCCACCGCGGGCACCGGCGCGGCTGACGAATAATCCGTGACAATTTGCACCCGGACACGGGTCGAGGCCCCTGCTCAGGAGAGCAGGGGCCTCGCCGGGTGGGTCCGCAGGGATCAGGCCTGGCGGACGGCCTCACCCTCGATCTCGATCTTGATCTTCTTGCCGACCAGCACGCCGCCGGTCTCCAGCGCCACGTTCCAGGTCAGACCGAAGTCCTCCCGGTCGATCTCGGCGCTCGCGGAGAAGCCGAAGATGTCCTGGCCGAACGGGCTGCGGCCGACGCCCTCGAACTCGACGTCCAGCTCCACCGGCCGGGTGACGCCCTTGATGGTGAGCTCGCCGAGCAGCACGAACTCGTTACCGTCCCGGGACTTCACACCCGTGCTGCGGTACTCCAGCGTCGGGAAGGCCTCGACGTCCAGGAACTCCGGGCTGCGCAGGTGGGCGTCCCGGTCGGCCTGGGCGGTGCTGATGCTGGCGGCCTGGATGGTGGCGGTGACCGAGGACTGCATGGGGTCCTCGGCGATGGTGATGGTCGCCGAGGCGTCGGCGAACTCACCGCGTACCTTGCTGACCATCATGTGCCGGGCGACGAACCCGACCCGCTTGTGAGCCGCATCCAGCAGGTAGGTGCCGGCGGTAGGGACGGTGAGGCCCTCCCAGTCGCGGGTAACCGACTCGGTGCTGGTCATGGTGCGTCCTCCAGGGAAAAGATTGTTTAGAAGCCCAACGACTGACGTAGCAACTATAACTTCAACAATATTCCCCGTGTCAAGCACTGTTAGGATGGCCAGGTGGATCAGAACGTGTTCGACGACCCCCGGATCACCGCCGTCGGCCTCCTCGTCGAGGCGTACGCCGGACTGTCGGCCCGGTTCGCCGACCAGTACGAGGAGCACGGCCTCTCCGCCGTCGAGTTCGAGGTGCTGATGCGGCTCGCCCGGTCCCCCGGGCACCAGCTGCGGATGACCGACCTGGCGGCGCAGACCTCCCTGTCGACCAGCGGAGTGACCCGCGTGGTGGACCGGATGGAACGCGACGGCCTGCTCTGCCGCCGGGCCTGCCCGTCCGACCGCCGCAGCTCGTACGCCGTGGTCACCCCATCGGGGCTGAAACGCCTCGACGAGACCCTCCCCGGTCACCTGCGGATCATCGAGCAGTGGTTCACCGGCCAGCTCGAACCCGCGGCGCTGGCGGCGATGCTCGACGGCCTGCGCCGGGTGCGGGACGCCGTCCACCCGGGGGCGACCGCCGGCAGCACCGAGCCGGCCCCGGCCAACGAACCGGCCGCCTGACGCGTCTGCCCACCGGCAGAACCACCGGCAGAACTGGCCACGCCGGCCCGGACAACCCAGTGAAGTTCCGCAAAGCGGACGTCAGGGGTGGCTAGCCTTCGTCGAGCGCGGGGGGAGCACCTGGGGGGGTGCCGGCGCGAGCGATTGAGCGAGGGGCATCACCAGGGGGCTTTTTCGCTCGCGCCTCCCCGCCCCCGCCGTCGTGCCTCGGGCAGGGATCAGAAGGGGTCGGTCGGTGCGGTTCGGCCGGCGCCACTCACGAAGCCCGGCCCGCTACCCGAGCATGGAGACGACCGCCGCCCGCGGCAGCAGGCGCGTGGCGGCAACGAACACCTTGTTGCGGACGCCGGAGACGACCGTGGGACGGCGGCGCTTCGCCAGGGCGGCCAGCGCGGCGGCGGCCACCTCTTCCGGTGCCTGCACCATCCCTCCTGGTTCGTCGGGTCGCGATCGGGTGGCAGTCATGCCCGGACACACGCCCAGCACGTGGACACCCCGGCCTTTGTTCTCCCGCCACAGCGCCTCGGAGAACGTCGTCACGAACGCCTTGGTGCCGCTGTAGACGCCCAGCGTCGGCGTCGGGGCGAACGCGAGGGTGGAGGAGATGTTCACCAGGGCGTCGCCGCGCCGGGCGTGGCGGAGGAAGGCGTGCGCGAGGGTCACCAGGGCGGCGCAGTTGAGGTTCAGCGTGGCCAGCGAGTCCGCCAGGGCCACGTCGGCGAACGGACCTGTGACGGCGGTTCCCGCGTTGTTGACCAGCACGTTGACCGGGTCCCGCGCGAGGTGTTCCGCGACCGTCGCGAGCCCGGCCGGGGTGGTCAGGTCGGCCACGAGGTGGGCGTGGCCCGGGCCGAGTTCCCGGCGCAGCGCCAGCAGCCCTTCCTCGCCGCGCGCCACGGCCGTCACCGCGTACCCGCGGGCGGCCAACCCCGCGGCGAACGCCCGGCCGATGCCCGCGCTCGCACCCGTCACCAGCGCCCTCACCGCTCCGCCTCCGGCGCCGTACCGGGCGAGAGCAGGAACGAGATGCGCTCCATGACGGACTGCCGCTGGGTGTTGTGGAAGGCGGCGATCCGCCACGCCCCGTCCGCGTCGCGGACCACGGTGTAGGTCTGCACCTTGCCGAGGTCATCGGGGCGCGAGCCGGTGAAGGTGTCGCCGCGCCCGGTGACGACGGCGGCGTCCGCGCTCAGGAACCGCATACCGAGCCAACTGCTCGCCAGCCTGGTGTCCTTCACGAACCCGCCGAACAGGGCGCGGTGGCCCTCGGTGATGTCACGGCGGCCGTCGTAATGGGTCCCCACGTAGGTGGTGTAGGTGGCGTCCTCGGTGAACAGGGCGCCGTAGGCGTCGGCGTCGTTGCGGTCCCACGCCTCGATCAGCCCGTCCATCAGGTCGCAGACCGCTCGGTGGTCCTCGGCGGTCCCGCCGGTGGGCTTGAGGTCGGCACAGTTGGTCGTGCCGGTGTTGCGCACCTCGGAGGTGTTCGCCAGCCAGGCGTACCCGGCACCCGCCGTGACGGCCAGCGCGAGGGCGGTACCGACCAGCGCGTACCTGAGCTTCTTGTTCATCATGGTTCTCCGGTCGTGGTTCTCGGTGTGGTCAGTGCCGGTCGGTGGGAACGAGGCCGGGGGCGATACGGAACGAGATCGCCTCCATGAGCGGGTTGCGCTTGGTGTTGTGGAACGCCGCGATGCGCCAGCACCCGTCCGCCTGACGCACCAGGACGTAGGTCTGGACCTTGCTCAGCCGTTTCGGCCGGGTGCCCTTGTAGGTGTCGCCGCGGCCGGTCACCAGGGCCGTGTCCGGGCCGGGGAACCGGACGTCGAGGACCTCGTCCGCGAGGCACGTGCCCTTGAGGAACTTGGCGAACAGGGTGCGATGGCTCGCCACGATGTCCCGCCGGCCCTGATAGCGGGTGCCGACGAAGGTGACGTAGGTGGCGTCGTCGGTGAACAGGTCGCCATAGGCGTCGGCGTCGTGCCGACCCCACGCGTCGACCAGGGCGTGCAGGACGTCGGTAACGGCTGTCCGGTCATCCGCGGGCATGATTCCTCCAGTGACTTGATACAGATGCTGCATGGGTGCAGTATCTGCGTCTGTGCAGATATTAGGGAAGGGATCGACGGGATGGCAAGTCCGCAGGAGCGGCATGTGATCTTCCGGCGCTACCTGGACGCCGTCGGGCTGCACGGCATGGCGGGCGCCGAGGCCGCCGGCCTGCACGCGACCGAGTGGTACGCGCTGAGCCTGATCAGCCTCGACGGGGCGCTGACCTCAGGCGAGCTGGCCACCCGGACCGGCCTGACCACCGGCGCCACGACGCGCCTGATCGACCGGCTGGAACGCGCCGGCTACGTACGCCGGGCCGCGGACCCGTCCGACCGCCGGAAGGTCGTGGTCCAACCGGTCCCCGACGCCCTCACGCGCATCGACCAGGTCGTCGCACCCGGACGCCGCAAGATCGCCGACGTCCTCGCCCGCTACACGCCCGAGCAGCTCGACCTGCTCTTCGACTACTTCACCCACGCCGCACCCGCCTACCGCGAGGCCACCGAGGAAATCCGCAAACACACCCGCGGCTAGTGCGTCGACCACCCGGGCCGCGTGGACGACGCCCGGGGCTCAGCCGACCGGGCGGAGCCCGCGGAGCAGGTCCTGCTCGTACGGCAGCAGGCGAATCCCGCTCTCCCGGCAGGCCCGGTCGAGACGGTCCAGCACGGCCGGGTCGCCCGTGCTCGCCGCCAACCCCACCAACGCCTCGACCACGTCCCGCCGGTACGGACCGTCGACGCCGGCCTCCGCCGCCGCCCCGAACCACTCCGCGGCCAACTCCCGGTCGCCCCGGTGCAGCGCCACCGTCCCCTCGATGAGGGCGACGATCCCCTCCTCCGGCTGCGGGGCCGTCGCCACCGCCGGGCCCGCACGCCGCTGCCCCACCGGCCACCCGAGCCGGCCCGACCCGGATGGCGACGGCACCACGGCCTCCGGCGACACCGACCCGGAGCGGACCACGACCAC
>NZ_JAEVHN010000381.1:0-6033 GCF_016803375.1 Micromonospora sp. 4G55 | reverse complement strand
CCAGGCCACCCGGCTGCTGCTCGCCGCCTCCGCCGACCCGCCCCGCGTCCTCGTGGTCACCACCTTCGAGAACGACGAGTACGTCTACGAGGCGCTGCGGGCGATCATCGACGCCCAGCCGGACCTGCGGGTGGTGGGGGAGGCCGCCGACGGCGCCGAGGTGCCCCCGCTGGTCGCGCGGTTGCGGCCCCGGGTGGTGCTGATGGACGTGCGGATGCCCGCCATCGACGGCATCCAGGCCACCCGGCTGCTGCTCGCCGCCTCCGCCGACCCGCCCCGCGTCCTCGTGGTCACCACCTTCGAGAACGACGAGTACGTCTACGAGGCGCTGCGCGCCGGCGCGAGCGGCTTCCTGCTCAAGCGGGCCCGCCCGGCGGAGGTGGTCACCGCCGTCCGGGCGGTCGCCGCCGGTGACTCGCTGCTCTTCCCGGCCGCGATCCGCCGCCTCGCCGGGGCGTACGGGGGGTCGGGCGGGGACCGGCTGCGCGCGGCCCGGCTGACCGAGCGGGAGGCGGAGGTGTTGCGGCTGATGACCACCGGGCTCTCCAACACCGAGATCGCCGGGCAGCTCGTGGTCGGGGTGGAGACGGTCAAGACGCACGTCGGCAACGTGCTGGCCAAGCTCGGCGTGCGGGACCGCACCCAAGCGGTGATCGCCGCGTACGAGTCGGGTTTCGTCACCCCGTCGGGCTGAACCCGGTGCGGACCCACCCGGAGCGACTATGGACCCTCTGCCCCGCAAAGGTGCTTGACGAAGCGCGCCTTGGTACCGCAGGTGTCCGAATATGCCAACCGCCGGTAGAACTCGTGTGCGGACACCCGCCCGCGGCTGCTCGTGACCTCCGTCCAGCGGCAGCCCGCGGTCCGTGCCAGCTCCTCGATCGCGGTGACCAGGGACCGCCCGACGCCTCGGCCTCGGCACCGCTCGTCGACCACCAGCGCCAGCAGGCGCCCTGACCTGCCGGTCACCTCCAGCAGTGGGCACACGTGCATGCCGGCCACTCCCACAAGTTGGTGACCGCTGTCGGCGCCGATGAGGTAGCTCAGCGGATCGTCCAGCCAGTAGTCGAGACGCTCGTTGACCGCTGTGGCGTCGGCTGGGTAGCCGAGCTGTCCCAGCAGGACAGCCAGTCGTGGCGCATCCTGCCGCCGGATCGGGCGGAGCGGTACGGAGCGGGGTCTCATCGGCCTTCCCTGGTGAGGGTCGTCCGTGCGTCGGTCACGCCGTGCAGTTCTCGAGCACGGTCATGGTGCGACCGGTGTCCCGGGGCCGCTCTCTTCCGGTCGGTGGAACAACCTCCGGCGGGACGGTCGGCGTTCCGCCGCGTCGACCGGTGGTGGGACGTGGCTACCACCGCCGCCAGGCAGATCACGGCAGCCGCGATGAGCGGCGGACGGGCGCCGAGGTGTACGGCTGCCGAGCCGAGTGGGATCGCCAGAGCGATGGGCCCGAACATCGCGGTGTTGGCCGTCGCGGCGGCCCGACCGAGCAACGCCGCCGGAGTGTGCGTCTGTACTGCGGTCACCGCGGCGACCAGGGTCCAGGGCAGGCCGATGCCTGCGACCACCGACGCGGCGATCGTGACCGGCCACCAGGGCAGGCAACGCGCCAGACAGCTGGCGCCGAACAGCACCGTCCCGGCGACACCGACGGCGACCGGGCCCCGTCGAGCGATGAATCGCCCGACGATCAGGCCGCCGACGACAGACCCGGCACCCTGGGCGCTGACCAGGACGCCGAGGAACGTCGTCGGCAGACCCAGTTCCGTGGTGACGATCGCGTAGACGGCCGCGGTCGAGAAGCCGGACATGGCGATCGACACGGCGGCGAGCGCGACAGTCACCCGCGTCGTCCGTCGCCCGGACAGGACGGCGATCCCGGCGCGGAGACCGCGCTGCCGCTCGGTTGGCAGGTCGGGTGGCGTACGGGTCAGTCGCACCGCCGCGTACAGGATGGCGACCAGGGCCGGCACGGCGGCGCTGAGCACGGCGACCGCGTGCCCGCCGTGCCATGTGTAGAGACCCGCGCCGGCCAGCGGAGCCACCAGCTTCATGCCTTCCTGGGCGCTCGAGCGCCACCCGTTGACATCGCCGAGTTCCGCAGGTGACAGCGCGGACGGCAGCAGCGCCGTCTCGCCTGCGTCGATCAACACGTAGCTGACCCCGTAGGCGCACGAGACGGCGAAGATGAGCCAGGTCTGGCCTGGCCCCCGTACCGCCAGGAGACTCAGCAGGACGAGGACCAGCGTGAGGTTGACGGCGATGACCAGGGGCCGCCTGGGCACCCGGTCGAGCAGACCCCCCAGCCATGGGCCCGCGAGCACGGGGGCGTACACGCAGAGCCCGGCGAGCGCCGCGAGGCTGCTGGACCCGGTGAGGTCCAGGATCCAGATCCCGGCCACCAGGGACATCGCGCCGCTGCCGAATCCCGACACCAGCGAGATCGCCACGAACAGTCCGGCATTGCGGCGCATGAGGCCCCCAAGGTTGAGCGGAGATGACTCACATCCTCAATCTTGAGTGTTGGTCAGGCAATGCTGTTCGCCCTTGTCAATCATGCGTTGACAGGGCGCTATCCAACATGGCCGCGACAGCCTGGACGGGGGCTGGCAACCGTTCGCGTCCCGCCTCGGCGAGATCGGCGGCGATGTGCGACGCCAGCGCGTACAGCGAGCTCGGAGCGGCATCGAGGGCGACCTCTGCCGTGCTGCGCACGAGCGCCGCCCGACGGAACCGCCCGTCCCACCGCCGGTCCGCGTCGATCCACCGCTGAAGGTCGGCTACGGCGGTCCGCACCATCGCGATACGCGCCGAAAAGCGGAGATCGAGGTTCTGCCGCCGCGACCTGCGCGCGGCTGCCAGGCGTTGCCGGCGTTGCTCCGCCGCCTGCCGGCTGCTCAGACCCAGCGCGGCGGCTATCTGTGCCCACGTCGCGCCCGCGTAGCGCGCACGATCGATAAGTTCCAGCTCCTGCTCGTCCAGTCGCAGACGGGCAGCCGCCACGTCGGCCAACCGAGCCATCTCCGCCACATGTCAACGTTACATTGACGGTTCATGGTCCCTGTCGCGCCCGGCCTTGTCCGCCTCCAGGGCGGGTCGCGCGTACCGCGCTCGGCCGACGATCCCCCGGCATGGGGAGCGGATTCACCGCCGCACGGGAGGGATCGGGCCGCCCGCCGGCCGACGCTGAGGCCATGACGACGACAACGACAGTTCCCACCCACCGCCCCTCCCGGGCCGCATCGCTCGCGGCCGGCTGGCTCGGCCTCTGGGGCGTCCTCGCCCTGATCGGCACGGTCACCGGCGCCGGCTACCCGTTCGGCGCCAACGACCCGCACGGCGGCGGGGCGAACCTGCTCCGGCTGGTCCCGGTGTCCGTCGGGCCGCCGCTCTTCGCGGCGCTGCTGCTGACCGCGGCGATCGCCGCGCTGGCCATGAGCGGACCGTCGACCCACCCGTCCCGGCCGCTGCGGGCCCTGCTGCTCGGCTACAGCTGGACAGTGGCGTTCGTGCTGGCCGTGGTGGTGCCGGACGCCCGGGTGCTGGTCGTGCTCGGCTACGCGCCGATGCTGATCCTCGGCGCCCCGTTCGGCTGGCCGCCGGTCGACTACGCCGACGTCTTCACCTGGGCGCTCTTCGCGCGCTGCGCGGCCCTGGTCGGCGGGGTGCTGCTCGCCGGGGCGCTGCTGGCCTGGCAACGCCGTACCGCCGGGGCCTGCCTGTCCTGCGGGCGCGGCGGCGGCGCGCGGGACTGGACCGCGGCCGGACGCAGCGGCCCGGTGGGGCCGCTGGGCGGCCGGGACGGCGGCGGTCATCCCGCTGACCTACGCGGTCACCCGGTTCGCCTGGACGGCCGGCGTTCCGCTGGGCATCTCCCCGGACTTCCTCGCCGAGATGCGCGAGACGGGGCTGGTCTGGGCCGGCGCCGGCCTGGCCGCCTTCGCCACCGTCGGCGCGCTGCTCACCCTCGGCCTGGTCCGCCCCTGGGGCGAGCGGTTCCCGCGCTGGATGCCCGGGCTGTCCGGCCGGCGGGTGCCGATCGGGCTGGCCGTCGTGCCGGCGACGCTGGTGGCGCTCTCGGTCACCGCGGCCTCGCTCGGGCTGGTCACCAGCCCCCAGTTCTGGGCCATCGAGGGCGGGTTCAGCCTGACCACCGCGCCGATGCTGCTCTGGCCGCTGTGGGGCGTGTCGCTCGGCGCGGCGGCGCTCGCCTATTACCTGCGGCGGCGGGGCACCTGCCGGTCCTGCGGCCGAGGCTGACCTTCCCACCGGCCGGCCGGGGCGGCTCGTGGGCCACCCCACCCGGCGGGAGCGTGGCCCGGACGGGCGGGAGCGGATCGGCCGGGAAGGACCGGTGGAGCGGACCGGCGGTGCGGACCGGCGGTGCGGGCCGGAGCGGCGGGAGCGGACGGAAGGGGGCGGTGACGTGGCGGACCGCGCTAGCGTGGGTCGGGTGACTGCGCCAAACCAGGTTCTCCCGTTCCCGCCCGCCGACCTGCCGGGCACGCTCGGCGAGCTGCGCGCGGCCGGGCACCGGCACCGCACCGTCAAGCAGGAACTCCGCGACAACCTCCTCGCCCGGATGCGTTCCGGCGCCGATCGCTTCCCCGGCATCGTCGGCTACGACGACACCGTCCTCCCCGAGGTCGAGCGGCCCTGCTCGCCGGCCACGACATGGTGCTGCTCGGCGAGCGCGGCCAGGGCAAGACCCGGCTGATCCGCTCGCTGGTGGCGCTGCTCGACGAGTGGACCCCGGTGATCCCCGGCTCCGTGCTCAACGAGCACCCGATGCACCCGCTCACCCCGGCCTCCCGCGCGCTGGTCGCCGAGGCCGGCGACGACCTGGCGGTCGGCTGGCTGCACCGCTCGATGCGCTACGGCGAGAAGCTGGCCACCCCGGACACCAGCGTCGGCGACCTGATCGGCGACGTGGACCCGATCCGGTTGGCCCAGGGCCGCACCCTCGGCGACCCGGAGACCATCCACTTCGGACTGGTGCCGCGCACCAACCGGGGGATCTTCGCGGTGAACGAGCTGCCCGACCTGGCCGAGCGGATCCAGGTGGCGCTGCTCAACGTGCTGGAGGAGCGGGACATCCAGGTTCGCGGCTACCAGCTGCGGCTGCCGCTGGACCTGTTCCTGGTGGCCAGCGCCAACCCGGAGGACTACACCAACCGGGGCCGGATCATCACGCCGCTCAAGGACCGCTTCGGCGCGGAGGTCCGCACCCACTACCCGGTCGACCTGGAGCTGGAGCTGGCGCTGATCCGGCAGGAGGCCGAGCTGGTCGCCGAGGTGCCGGAGCACGTGCTGGAGGTGCTCGCCCGGTTCGCCCGCGCCGTGCGGGAGTCGCCGTCGGTGGACCCGCGCTCCGGCGTCTCCGCCCGCTTCGCGATCGCCGCCGCCGAGACGGTCGCCGCCGCCGCGCTGCGCCGATCCGGCCTGCTCGCCGCCGGTCCCGCCGCCCAGGGGGTACGCCCCGAGGCCCCGGTCGCCCGGGTCGGCGACGCGGTGTCGGTGACCTCGACCCTGCGCGGCAAGGTCGAGTTCGAGAGCGGCGAGGAGGGGCGCGAGATCGAGATCCTGGCCCACCTGCTGCGCACCGCCACCGCCGAGACGTTCCGGGCCCGGCTGGCCGGGCTGGACCTGTCCGGCTTCACCGGCCTGGTCGCCGAGGGCACCGTCATCGAGACCGGGGAGCTGGTCTCGTCGGCGGAGCTGCTGCGCCAGATCGGCACCGTGCCGGGGCTGGCCAAGGCGCTGGACCGGCTCGGGCTGGGCGACGCGCCCACCCCGGAGGAGGCCGCCGCCGGGATCGAGTTCGTCCTGGAGGGGCTGCACCTGACCCGCCGGCTCGGCAAGGACGTCACCGAGTCGGGCCGTACCGTCTACGGCGGCCGGGGCTGAGCATGGCCGGCAACCGGTTCCGGTACGGCCAGTGGCGCGGCGGGCCCGACCCGCTCGCCCCGCCGTACGACGTCCGGGCCGCGGTGGACGCCGTCGGCGCGGAGGTGCTGGCCGGCGGCAGCCTGC
>NZ_JAEVHN010000380.1:0-6042 GCF_016803375.1 Micromonospora sp. 4G55 | reverse complement strand
TGCCGGAGCAGCGGCGCGAGGTCACCACCCCCGCCGGGCCGGCGGCGAGCCGACCCGCCGGCCCGTCATGACGTACGCCGGGCGTTGCTGACAGAATTGCCGTCATGTCCGACGTTCCCGCCCGCCCGCGCGTCTTCTCCGGCATCCAGCCGACGGCCGACTCGTTCCACCTCGGCAACTACCTCGGCGCGGTGCGGCACTGGGTGGCGCTGCAGGAGACCCACGACGCGTTCTACTGCGTGGTCGACCTGCACGCGATCACCGCGGGGCACGACCCGGCCGTGCTGAAGCAGCGCTCCCGGGTGGCCGCCGCGCAGCTCTTCGCGGTCGGGATCGACCCGGAGCGCAGCACCCTCTTCGTCCAGTCGCAGGTACCCGAGCACTCGCAGCTGGCCTGGGTGCTCGGCTGCATCACCGGCTTCGGCGAGGCCAGCCGGATGACGCAGTTCAAGGACAAGTCGCAGAAGCAGGGCAGCGAGCGGGCCAGCGTCGGCCTCTTCACGTACCCGATCCTGCAGGCCGCCGACATCCTGCTCTACCAGGCCAACGCGGTGCCCGTCGGCGAGGACCAGCGCCAGCACCTGGAGCTCTCCCGCGACCTGGCGCAGCGGTTCAACTCGCTGTTCGGCCCGACCTTCACGGTGCCCGCCCCGCACATCGTCAAGGACACCGCGAAGATCACCGACCTGCAGGACCCGACGGCGAAGATGTCCAAGTCGTCGTCCTCGCCGGCCGGCATCATCGACCTGCTGGAGGAGCCGGCCCGCTCGGCCAAGAAGATCCGCTCCGCGGTCACCGACACCGGCCGCGAGATCGTCTTCGACACCGAGACCAAGCCGGGCATCTCCAACCTGCTGACCATCTACTCGGCGCTCTCCGGCCGGAGCATCGACGACCTGGTCGTCGCGTACGCCGGCAAGGGCTACGGCGACCTGAAGAAGGACCTCGGCGAGGTAGTCCGGGAGTTCGTCACCCCGATCCAGGAGCGCACCCGCGCCTACCTCGAGACCCGGCGCAGCTCGACAAGCTGCTCGCCGCCGGCGCCGAGAAGGCCCGCGCGGTGGCCGCGCCGACGCTGCGCGCCGCGTACGACCGGATCGGGTTCTTCCCCCCGGTCCGCTTCGAGTAGCGGCTCCGGGCCGACGGGTACGGGTGGAGGGGTGGCGCGGAGCGTGGATCGCAGGGACGGGGCGCCGGTGGACGGCGGCACCATCCAGATCGGGATCGCGGTGGACGTCCCGGAGCCGTGGGGCGGCATGCTCACCCGACGCCGGGCCGAGTCCGGCGACCCGCAGGTGGTTCCGGCGCACGTGACGCTGCTCGGGCCCACCGAGATCCCGGTGGCGGCGCTGCCGGCGGTCGAGGAGCACCTGAGCCGGGTGGCCGCCCGGCACCTGCCGTTCACCCTGCACCTGCGGGGCACGGGCACGTTCCGGCCGGTGACCCAGGTGGTGTTCGTGACGGTGGCCGCCGGGATCAGCGAGTGCGAGCTGCTCGCCGCCGCCATCAACGCCGCACCCGAGCTGCACCGGGAGGCCCGCTTCCCGTACCACCCGCACGTCACCGTCGCGCAGGACGTCGCCCCCGAGGCGCTGGACCGGGCGTACGAGGACCTGGCCGACTTCTCGGCCATGTTCGAGGTGGACTCGTTCACGCTCTTCTCGCACAGCGGTGCGACCCGGTGGCAACCCCGCCGGGACTTCCGGCTCGGCGGCTGACCGGGCCGGTGGCCACAGGCCCGCCCCGCGGCGGGAGATCGGCGAGGATGACGTGGTGGACGCGTGGGGCCGGCTGACGGGCGGAATCGACCGCCGGTTCACCACGGCCCGGCACCGGTGGCCCCGCTTCGACCACCTCTGGCGCGCCATCGACCTCTACGGGAACGTGCTGGGCGGGCGGCTGGCCGCGGCGATCGCCTACTACGGCTTCTTCGCCGTCTTCGCGCTCGCCCTGGTGGCGTACTCGATCTTCGGGGCGATCCTGGAGGACAACGACGAGGTCAGCGACGCCGCGGCCGACTTCCTGCGGGGGAACCTGCCGTTCCTCGACCCCGGGCAGATCGCCGAGAGCAGCAACACCGTCGGAGTGATCGGCCTGGTCATCCTGGTCTTCACCGGGATCGGCTGGGTGGAGGCGATCCGCTCCTCGCAGCGGCTGATGTACGGCTTCAACCAGCAGCCCGGCAACCTGGTGGTGCGCCGCCTGGTCGACCTGGGTGTGCTGGTGCTGGTCTTCGTGATGCTCGGCCTCTCGGTGGCGGCCGTCGACGCCCTGGAGTCCCTGCTGCGCTTCCTGCTGCGGTCCACCGGCTCGGTCGGGCTGACCACGGTCAGCGCGGCGCTCAGCGTGGTGGTCAACGCGGTGCTGGCGACCGCGCTGCTGGTGGCGGTGCCCCGGCTGCGGATGAGTCGCCGGCGGCTGCGGCCGGTGGTGCTGATCGTCGCGGTGGGCATCACGCTGCTCAACACCGTCGGGCGCTACTACGTGGTGCGCACCGAGCGGAACCCGGCGTACACGGTGGTGGCCAGCGCGGTCGGGTTGCTGCTCTACCTGTACCTGCTCAACCAGCTGGTGCTCTTCGGCGCGGCGCTCGCCGCGACCAGCCGGCACGGGCGAGTGGTCGACCTCTCCGACGGGCCCGCCCCGGCGGACCTCGACGTCGAGACGGACCCGGACACCGATCCGGGGACCCCGGGAGGGGCGGGCTGACGTGCTGATCGAGATCGACCCGGGCTCGGCGGTGCCCCCGTACGAGCAGGTGCGTGGGCAGTTGGCCGCGATGGTCGGCGACGGGCGGCTGCCGGTGGGCACCCGGCTGCCGCCGGTGCGCCAGTTCGCCGCCGAGCTGGGGCTGGCGGCGAACACCGTGGCGCGGGCGTACCGGGAGCTGGAGGCGGCCGGGCTGCTGGAGACCCGGGGGCGGCACGGGACGTACGTCGCGCCGGGCCGCGACGACGCGACCGACCGGTTGCAGCGGGCGGCGGCCCGGTACGCCGACGAGGCGGTGCGGCTGGGGGTACCGCCGGATCGGGCACTCGCCCTGGTCCGGGCCGCTCTCGACGCCGCCCGCCCGGGCTGAGTCGACGGACGAACAGGTCAGGAAACCGACCCATGCGCGAACCGGCAGTTGTCGCAAATGCCACTCACCTTTCTGCCGTGACCGGCCATGATGAGCGCGTGGGCGCACTCGTGACGTTGGACCTGCCGGACGACTCGCCGATGCTCGGCCTGCCGTGGATCATCACGTTCGGCCCGCTCGGCGACCCCGCCGAGTGGGAGCCGGTGGTCTGCGGCCCGTACGAGCGCCCGCACGCCCTGGCCCTGGCCGAGGCGGTGGTGGCCGAGGAGCAGCTGATGGCGGTGGTCGAGCCGCTGGTGCCGGCGTTGTCGGCCGAGGAGGTGCGCGGGGAGATCGCCGCGGCGCAGATCGCCGCCGAGGACGAGGCGGCCCGGATCGACGAGTCCGACCTCTACGGGGACTTCGAGGACGTGATCGACGAGGAGCTGGAGCAGGCGGCCGCGCGGGCGGAGCACCCGGTCGCGCCGCAGCCGGCACCCAGCGAGGACGAGCTGCGGGCCGGCTTCGAGCGGATCTCCGAGCTGCTGCGGCGCAAGGGCCGCTGACCGGTCAGCGGGGCGGGCCGTCCAGCACGCAGAACTCGTTGCCCTCCGGGTCGGCCAGCACGACGAAGCCCTCGTCACCGGACTGGCCGACGTCGGCGCGCCGGGCGCCCAGCGTGAGCAGCCGCCGTACCTCCGCCCCCGGGTCGGCGTCGGCGACCAGGTCCAGGTGCAGCCGGTTCTTGCCCCGCTTGGGGGTGCCGGAGGCCTGGAGCCAGACCGTCGGGGCGCCGGCCGGTCGGTCGGGGGTGGGGTAGAGCTTGGCGTTGCCGTCGTCACCGCGCTCCACCCGATAGCCGAGCGCCGCCGACCAGAAGCCGGCCATCAGGTCCAGGTCGGTGACGTCGAGGGTGTACTGCGCGACGTGCAGCGCCATCGGACACCTCCGGGGGTTTCCGCACCCGGTACCCGCCGTGCGCGGGATCGACACGTGGCGCGAGGCCCTGCCCGAACGGACACCGGCGCCCCGGGGAACTCCCCGAGGCGCCGGTGCCACCTCACCCCCCACCACAAGGGGTCGGCAGGCCCAGTCGCCCGTCGGCGCGGGGCACAACGGACGACCAGGTCAATGGCGGGTTACCCGGCTCAGCGCCGTTCGAACCACGCAGCTGCGTCCACCGGCAGGAGATGACCCGATCCCTGCTCGGTGAGGTCCTCGCTTGCGACGAGCGGCCGGCCGTACCCCTCGACGAGGGCCGGCGCGCCGCTGATGTTGACCACGCAGGTCAGCGTGGTCCCGCCGCCGGTGCGGCTGAAGGCGAGCATGCCGGGACCGCCCTCCAGCCAGGTCACCCCGCCGGTCGTGCCGGCCAGCGCCCGGTGCTCGTGCCGGATCCGCAGCGCGGCGCGGTACAGCTCCAGGGTGGAGCCGGCGACGCCGGTCTGGGCGGCCACCGAGAGCGCACGCCAGGTCGCCGGGGCCGGCAGCCAGCTCAGCTCGCTGCCCACCGGGCCGAAGCCGTACGGGGCCAGCTCGCCGCTCCACGGGATCGGCACCCGGCAACCGTCGCGGCTCTCCCCGGTACGCAGGAACGCCGGATCCTGGCGCAGCTCGTCGGGGAGGTCCAGCACCTCCGGCAGGCCCAGCTCCTCGCCCTGGTAGACGTAGGCGCAGCCGGGCAGGGCCAGCATCAGCAGGGCGGCGGCCCGGGCCCGGCGCAGGCCGACCTCGCCGTCGCCGTACCGGGTGACGTGCCGCTGCCGGTCGTGGTTGGACAGCACCCAGGTGGTCGGGGCGCCGACGATGGTGGACTCGGCCAGCGCGGTGTCGATGACCTTGCGGAACGAGTCGGCCGACCAGGTGGCGTCGAGGAAGTCGAAGCTGAACGCCTGGTGCAGCTCGTCCGGGCCGATGTAGCGGGCCAGCCGCTGCGGGGTCTCCGCCCACGCCTCGGCCACCGCCATCCGGCCGCCCGGGTAGCTGTCCAGGATCGGCCGCCAGGCGCGGTAGATCTCGTGCACCTCGTCCTGGTCGAAGTAGGGCAGGCGGCCCTTGCCGAGCAGTTCGGACTGGCGCTGGCCGGTGGTCATCGAGCTGAAGCCGACGTCCGGCAGCCCCTCGGCCTTGATCATCCCGTGCGCCACGTCGATCCGGAACCCGTCGACGCCGCGGTCCAGCCAGAAGCGGAGCACGTCCTCGAACTCGGCGCGCACCCGCGGGTGCCGCCAGTTCAGGTCGGGCTGGGCCGGGTCGAACAGGTGCAGGTACCACTGGCCGTCCGGCACCCGGGTCCAGGCCGGGCCGCCGAAGATGCTCTCCCAGTCGTTCGGGGGCAGCTCGCCGTGCTCGCCCCTGCCGTCGGCGAAGAGGTAGAGCTCCCGCTCCGGCGAGCCCGGGGCGGCGGCCAGCGCGGCCTGGAACCAGGGGTGCGCGCTGGAGGTGTGGTTGGGCACCAGGTCGACGATGATCCGCAGCCCGAGGGCGTGCGCGTCGGTGATCATCGCGTCGAAGTCGGTGAGCGTGCCGAACAGCGGGTCGACATCGCGGTAGTCGGCGACGTCGTAGCCGGCGTCGACCTGCGGCGAGGTGTAGAAGGGGGTCAGCCAGAGCGCGTCGACCCCGAGGTCGCGCAGGTACGGCAGCCGCTCCCGGATGCCCCGGAGGTCACCGACACCGTCGCCGTCGGCGTCGGCGAAGCTGCGAACGTAGACCTGGTAGACGACCGCGGACCGCCACCAGTCGGCGTCGGCGGCCGGCGGTGCCGGGTTGGTGGCGTCGGTCATCGGTGACGATCCCCGTTCTGTTGCTCGGGACGGCGAGCACCCGCGCGCGGGTGGGTGGTGGGCGCGGATGTCAGTGCAGAATGCCGCCCGGTTGCTGCAAGAGTCAAGCATTCCTTGCGCAAGAAATGATGGCTCGCAGCCTCCGGCCGGCTGGACGACCCCGGGTGGCCGTCCCAGCGGGCGGGACGGTGCCGGGAC